>NZ_KB892170.1:0-177193 GCF_000373685.1 Streptomyces sp. PsTaAH-124
GTCGCCTACCGCTACTTCGCCACCCCCCGACGCCGGTTCATCCTGGCCGACACTCCGGGGCATGTGCAGTACACGCGGAACATGGTCACCGGTGCCTCCACCGCCGAGCTGACCGTGATCCTGGTCGATGCCCGCAACGGTGTGGTCGAGCAGACCCGCCGTCATGCCGCGATCGCCGCGCTGCTGCGGGTGCCGCATGTGGTGCTGGCGGTGAACAAGATGGATCTGGTGGGCTATCGGGAGCCGGTGTTCGCGGCCATCGCGAAGGAGTTCACGGCGTACGCGACGGAGCTGGGCGTGCCGGAGGTCACGGCGATCCCGATCTCGGCGCTGGCCGGGGACAACGTGGTGGAGCCCTCCGCGGTCATGGACTGGTACGGCGGGCCCACCGTCCTCGAACACCTGGAGACCGTCCGGCTGGGCGACACCTCGGCGAGCGGACCTTCCCGCTTCCCCGTGCAGACGGTGATCCGGCACGGCGGGGAACGCCACTACGCCGGGCAGTTGCTGAGCGGCCGGCTCCGGGTCGGGGACACCGTGACGGTGCAGCCCTCCGGCCGCGTCACCACCATCACCTCGCTCGACGTCCTCGGACAGCCGGCGGACGCCGTCCGCGCGGGCCGGTCCCTCAGCGTGCGGCTCGCGGACGAACTCGACGTCGGGCGCGGCGACATGCTCACCGCCGGACCCCGGCCGCCACGGATCGCCAAGGAGACCGAGGCGACCGTCTGCCATGTCGCGGACACCCCGCTGACCGTCGGCCACCGGGTGCTCCTGAAGCACACCACACGCACCGTGAAGGCGATCGTCACGGAGATCCCCTCGCGGCTCACCCTCGACGACCTCTCCCAGCATCCCGAACCGGGGCGGCTCGTCGCCAACGACATCGGCCGGGTGCGGATCCGCACGGCCGAGCCGCTCGCCCTCGACTCCTACGCCGACTCGCGGCGCACCGGCTCGTTCCTGCTGATCGATCCCGCCGACGGCACCACGCTCGCGGCCTGCATGGTGGGCGACGCGTTCGCGACCCGTACCGCGCAGCTGGCCGCCGACGGCGACGGGTGGAACTTCTAGGATGGGGGGACGGGCGGGCGCCCGAGGGGACCGCCGGAGGTGGGGGAGAGCCTGTGATCGTCTGGGTGAACGGCGCGTTCGGCAGCGGGAAGACCACGCTGGTCGAGGAGCTGCGTCTGCGCCGGCCCGACGCACTGGTCTTCGACCCGGAGCTGGTGGGCTTCGTCCTGCGCCGGATCGTGGAGGTGCCGACCGGTGACTTCCAGGATCTGCGGCAGTGGCGGCGCCAGGTCGTCGGCATGGCCGTGGGCCTGGTGGAGGAGTACGGGCGCCCCGTCCTGGTGCCGATGACCCTGGTGGACCCGGCTTATCTCGCCGAGATCCTCGGTGGCCTGAAGGACGCGGGCGTCGAGGTGCACCACTTCTTCCTCCAGGTCCCCGAGGACGTCCTCGTCGGGCGGATCGACGGGCGGAGCTTCACCCCGGACGATCCCGCCAAGGACGAGGAGGTCCGCGCCTGGTGCAGATCCAGGATCGCGTCGTGCCTGGCCGTGGTGGACGCCCTGCCGCCGGACACCGTGCTGCTGGACGGCCGCTCGGCCCCGGCCGAGCTGGCCGACGCCGTGCTCGCGCGGATCCCGCGGCAGGCTCAGGGGAGCTGAGTCCGCTCAGCGCTGCCGACGGGCCCGGCGGCGGGCGCCCAGCAGGACCCGCAGCGCCCCCGCCACGGGCGGCTTCGCCGATCCGTGCAGCAGCCCGGTGCCGCGCGCCAGCGCAGCGTCCGCCGTCAGCAGCTCGATGTCGATGAGCGCGACGATCAGAGCGCTGTACGGGGACGAGGTGAGGGCGGGCAGCTCCCGGGCGGTGAGCAGGTCCGCTCGGGCCGCCTCGATCTGATGCCGGACCAGTGCGCCGACGCCCGGCGAGGCCCGGCCGGCGGCGATGTCCCGCGCCGTGACGGAGAAGCGCTCCAGCGTCCGTGCCGGGACACCGGTCCGCCCCTCCCGTGCGTCCTCGGCGAGGTCGTTGACGAAGTCCAGCCGCTGGGTGCCGTCGATGAGCGTCCGGCAGGCGGTCCGGTACGGCCCGTCGTCCCCCTCCGGCGCCAGCAGGATGCCGACCAGCAGGAAGGCGGGCATCGAGTAGGCGTCCAGGTAGACCTGGTAGTCCGCCTCGTCGGCGAACCCGGTGAACTCGAGCTCCGCGTCGGCGGTGGACAGATACGCCTCGACCACGTCCCGCAGCCGCGGATGGGCGCCGATGGTGTGCATCAGCGCGCGGATCATGGGATCGGTGCTCCGCCCGCTCGCCAGCGCCTCGCGCACGTGCCGCCGGAACTCCTCCCACGCTTTTGCCCGCAGGGGCTCGGGACCGGTGTCGAGAAGATCGTCGCCGTGGTGCATCACCGCCGTCGCCGCCACCACGTGCGGCAGCAGCGGCCGGGGCAGCAGCGTCCTCGCCGCCAGGTACGCACTGCGCCGGAAGCGCGCCACCAGTTCCCGCTGTGCGCCGTAGTCGCTGCGCAACTCCGGCTCCCGTATTCCCGCCGTGTCCAGGGACCGGCTCCATGCGCTCATGATCGCATCGTAGGCGTACCGCCCGAAGTCCGGTCGCGCACGGTCCCCCGGACAACTTCACACGTATGCTGAGGGCTAGCCGAAGACATGTGTTTCGGGAACCCGGCCCGGCAGGGACGACCTCCGCTATAAGGTGTGTGCAGATGTGAGACGCGGGCACACATACGCGGGCACCCGGCCGACCGGGACCACCGGGCCGTGAGCCATGCCGAGAACCACTTCCACCGAGGAGCGAGCAGTGCCCGAGAACAACCAGAGGCCCCTGACCACGGTCGCCGGTGCGCCGGTCCCCGACAACCAGAACTCCCTGACGTCCGGCCCGCGCGGTCCGATGCTCCTCCAGGACGTGTGGTTCCTGGAGAAACTCGCCCACTTCGACCGCGAGGTCATCCCGGAGCGCCGGATGCACGCCAAGGGCTCCGGCGCGTTCGGCACCTTCACCGTGACCCATGACATCACGCGGTACACCAGCGCGAAGATCTTCTCCGAGGTCGGCAGGCAGACGCAGTTGTTCGCGCGGTTCTCGACCGTCGCGGGCGAGCGCGGCGCGGCCGACGCCGAGCGCGACATCCGCGGCTTCGCCCTGAAGTTCTACACGGACGAGGGCAACTGGGACCTGGTGGGCAACAACACCCCGGTGTTCTTCTTCCGCGACCCGCTGAAGTTCCCCGACCTCAACCACGCGGTGAAGCGCGACCCGCGCACCAACCTGCGCGACCCCGAGAACAACTGGGACTTCTGGACCAGCCTCCCTGAGGCCCTGCACCAGGTCACGATCGTGATGTCCGACCGCGGCATCCCCGCCTCGTACCGGCACATGCACGGCTTCGGATCGCACACCTACAGCCTGGTCAACGCCGACGGCGAGCGGTTCTGGGTGAAGTTCCACCATCGCACCCGGCAGGGCATCGAGAACCTCACGGACGCCGAGGCCGAGGCCCTGATCGGCAAGGACCGGGAGTCCCACCAGCGCGACCTGTTCGACGCCATCGAGCGGGGCGACTTCCCGAAGTGGAAGCTCTTCGTCCAGGTCATGCCGGAGGCGGAGGCCGAGCACTACCGCTTCCACCCCTTCGACCTCACCAAGGTCTGGTCGAAGCAGGACTACCCGCTCATCGAGGTCGGTGAGTGGCAGCTCGACCGCAACCCCGAGAACTACTTCGCGGACGTCGAACAGGCCGCGTTCACCCCGGCCAACGTGGTCCCGGGCATCGGTTTCTCCCCGGACCGCATGCTCCAGGGCCGGCTCTTCTCCTACGGTGACGCCCAGCGCTACCGCCTCGGTGTGAACCACCACCAGATCCCGGTCAACGCCCCCAGGAACCCGGTGAACTCCTACCACCGCGACGGCGGCATGCGCGTGGACGGCAACCAGGGCGCCACCCCCGGCATCGAGCCCAACTCCTACGGCCGCTGGCAGGAGCAGCCCGCGTACCGCGAGCCGCGGCAGGCCGTGGGCGCCTTCGCCGACCGGTTCGACTTCCGCGAGGACGACGACAACTACTTCGAGCAGCCCGGCGACCTGTTCCGCCTGATGAGCCCCGAGCAGCGGCAGGCGCTCTTCGAGAACACCGCGCGGGCGATCGACGGCGCCTCGCGGCGGACCGTCGAGCGGCACATCGCCCACTGCACCAAGGCCGACCCCGCCTACGGCGAGGGCGTCCGCAAGGCGATCGAGGCCCTGGCCGCGGGCGACCGCTGAGCCCCGCCCGGCCCGGCGGGCAGCCCGCCCCCGCCGGGCCGGACCCATGTCCGCGCCCGCACGACCGCCCGTACGGCCACGATCACTTGTACGGGCACCATCGCCCGTACGACCGACCGGACCAGGAGGAGCCGCGCGTGAACGGAGACGGACCGTGACCCCCGAGCAGACGCGTCGCGTCGTCGGCCTGGCCCTGGACCTGGCCCGGGAGGGCCGCACCGGGGAACTGGCGGAGTTCGTGGAGCACGGGCTGCCGGTGGACGTCGGCGACCCGTCCGGCAACACCCTCCTGATGCTCGCCGCCTACCACGGCCACGCCGACACCGTCCGCGCGCTGATCCGGCTCGGCGCCGACCCCGACCTGCGCAACGCCCGCGACCAGACACCCCTCGCCGGCGCCCTGTTCAAAGGCGCCGACGACGTGGTGGGAGTCCTCAGGCAGGCGGGTGCCGACCTCGACTCCGGCACCCCCACCGCACGGGCGGCCGCCGCTCTGTTCGGCCGCGCCCACCTGCTCGCCGACTAGCCCCGGGCCCGGGACCGGACGTGGGCGCGGATCAGCCCAGCGGTACGACGACCTCGCCGCGGTACGCGGCCTTCTCCGCCTCGTCCAGCATCAGCGCGGCCACGGAGGCGCGGGACATCCTCGGCGGCAGCAGGGGCCGACGGAGCTCCGCGAGCCGTACGACGCGGCGCCCGGGACCGAGGGGCCCGCCGGTCAGATCCGGTGCGTGGAACACGGTGGCGCCCGCGTCCAGGGCGATCCGGTCGGCCTCGGCCTTCTCGGCCAGTTCCCCGCCGACCGCCATCCGCATCACCGCCTGGTAGAGGCGCCCGCCCGCACCGATCGACAGGCCGGACCCCAGCGCGCCGAGCCACACCGTGCGGACATGTGCCGCGGCGAGCAGTCCGGCCCCGGCGACCAGGGCGCCCGGACCGTCCTTCTTCCCGATGCCGATGGCCGAGACGGCCGCGTCGACGTCGTCCAGGCCGGGGAAGGTGCGCGGGGAGAAGACGTCCGCCCGCCGTACGTCGATGTGCCGCCCCGGCGGCGGAGCGGCCCGCTCCGGGTCGCGGACGAGGGCGACGACCTCGTGCCCCCGCTCCAGGGCCTGGGTGGTGAGCAGGCCGCCGACCCTGCCCGACGCGCCGAGTACCGCGATGCGCATGATGATCCGCCTCTTAACTGAACAACCGTTGGTGTTGTGAGTAAACGACTGTTGGTGACGACTGTCAAGGCGCCTCGTGGCTGTAGCATGAACACCTGTTGGTCAACGGTCCACGCTGGTCGGAAGGGGGAACGTGTCGACTGACGAGGAAGCCGCCACCACCCGGCGCCGCCGTAATCCGCGCGGGCAGGGGCAGGTGCTCAGGGCCCAGCTGGTGGAGGCCGCGGCGAAGCTCCTGGCCACCCTCGACCAGCCGGAGACGCTGACCCTGCGGCAGGTCGCGCGGGAGGTCGGGATCGCACCCGCCAGCATCTACGGCCACTTCCCGGACCTGGGCGCGCTGGTCGAGCACGTGCTGCGGCTGCGCTACGACGAACTGGCCGGTCTCATGCACCAGGCCGCGCGGTCCGCGCCGGACCCGCTGGCGGACCTCGTCGCCCGGTGCGCCGTGTATGTGCGCTGGGGTGTCGAGCAGCCCGGCCACTACCGGACGCTCTTCGGCGGGCGGATGCCGGCCGACCTCGTCCCCGGATCCGCCCACGGCGCCGGTGCCGAACTGCTGGAGTCCGTCGTCGCCTCCCTGGCGGCCGTCACCGGCACCGACGCGAGCCCCGACGCGGAACGCCGGTGGCAGGCCGGGCTCTTGCTCTGGACCGCGATGCACGGTCTGATCAGTCTCTACAACGACCACGGGGACATGCCCTGGCCGCCCCTGGACGACCTGCTCGCCGACCTGATCAGCCTGCACACCGCCCGGCCTGCGGCCGAGATCGCCGCACTCCTGGTCCAGGACGACGGCTGACCGCTCCCGGACGGCAGACCGCACCGGAGCGGGCTCGGCGCTCCTGAACACGCTGCGCCGGCTCGGCAGCGCCCTCGGCGTGGCCGTCCTCGGACCGGGATCGCTTCTCCGGTCGCGGTACGGGGCCGTGACGCACGACCGGCTCACCGGTCTCCCGGCGGACGTCCGCCGGACGGGCCTTCCTCGGCGCGACGCACCGGACGGGACCGGTCGCACCCGCACCCCGGGGAGGGGTGCGGGCGCGGTGTCCGTGCAGGTCAGGCGGTGGGGCGGGGGCCCGCGGCGCGGCGGAGCCGGTTGGCGATCGCCAGGCCGAGCCCCTCCTCGGCCGGAAGGGAGGCGACGATGAGGTCGCACTCCTGCCGGTCGAGCTCGCGCAGGAACCCGTACAGACCGCGCGCGTACGCGGCCGTCGAGGCGGGGACCGCGACCACGGCGTGCGCCTCGACCGCGGTACCGGCGAGGGCGGCCGGGAGGAAGACGCCCACCCGGTGCCCCCGCTCGCGCGCGAGCCGCGCCTCGGCGACGATCTCCTCGGGCTCGACGAGGACGACCCGGGCCCGCGGTGCGTAGTGCGACGGATGCTGGCCCGGCACCCGGACGGCGCTGGTCGAGGGGACCGCGAGCGGGTGGCCCAGCACCGCTTCGAGATCCTCGCGGGTCACCCCGCCGGGCCGGAGGATGCTCGGGACATCGCCCGTGACGTCGACGATGGTCGACTCGACACCGACCTCACACGTGCCGCCGTCCAGCACGAAGTCGACCGCGTCGCCCAGCTCCGCACGGACATGGTCGGCGGTGGTGGGACTGACCGAGCCGAAGCGGTTGGCGGACGGTGCCGTGACCCCGCCGCCGAAGGCCGACAGCAGCGCGAGCGCGACGGGATGGTCCGGCACCCGCACGGCCACCGTCTCCAGGCCGCCCGTCGCTTCGAGGGGCACGCGGGCGCCGCGCCGCAGCACCAGCGTGAGCGGCCCCGGCCAGAAGGCCCCGGCCAGCAGGCGCGCCGTCTCGGGCACCTCTTGGACCCAGTCGTCCAGGTGCTCCGCGCCGCCGATGTGGACGATCAGCGGGTGCGAGGGCGGACGGCCCTTGACCTGGAAGATGCGCGAGACGGCGGCGGGGTTCTCGGCATCGGCCCCCAGGCCGTACACGGTCTCCGTGGGCAGGGCCACGAGCCCGCCGCCGCGCAGCACACCGGCCGCCTTCTCGATGTCACTGGTTCTTGCCATCACCCTCGCCATCCTAGGCGCGCCGGGGACCGGCGACGGCCGCCGGAGGTCCGGGCGCGGGCCGCGGACGGCAGGGCGCCCGGCCGCGCACCGGACCCGGACCGTCATCCGATCGGGACGTAGCCGGTGTGCCGCAGCGGCGCTCGGGCGGGGGAGAGGTGTGCCGGCCGGGTCAGGGGCGGTCGGTGAGATAGCCGCCCATGGACCGGAAGTACTCCGTCGCGGGCAGCTCGCGGCCGTCCTCGGTCCGGACGCGGGTGACGGCCAGGCCGTGGTTGCGGCCCGTGCGGGCGTCGGCACCGGCGACGACGACCACGCCGTCGCCCTCGCGGTAGAAGATGCGGCCCGGGGTACCCCCGTAGCGGCCCTCGGACACGACGGCGGCGAGGATCTCCAGGCGCCTGCCCCGGTGGAAGGTGAAGGCGGCCGGATAGGGGGCGGACTGGGCGCGGACCAGGCGCTCCAGGTCCTCGGCGGGCCAGCCCCAGTCGATCCGGATGTCCTCCTCGGCCCGCTTGTGGAAGAAGCTGGCCTGCGACCGGTCCTGCCGGGTGAACTCGGTCTCGCCGGAGGCGATCCGGTCGAGGGCGCCGATCGTGACCGGGGCGATCAGGTCGACCGTCTTGTGGAACAGGTCGGTGGCCGTGTCCTTCGGGCCGACGGCGACCGCGCGCTGGAGGACGATGTCACCCGCGTCGAGCACCTCGTCCATCAGGTGCGCGGTGACGCCCACTTCGGACTCGCCGTTGATGAGCGCCCAGATCAGCGGGGAGAAACCGGCGTACTTGGGCAGCAGCGAGTCGTGCACGTTGAGGGTGCCGTGCGGCGGCAGGGCGTAGACGCGCGGCGGGATCCAGGTCCGCCAGTTGTTGGCGACGATGATGTCCGGGTCGGCCTCCTTGAGCCGCTGGAACAGCTCGTCGTCGTCGGGGCGGTTGCGGATGACGACCGGGACGCCGTGCTCCTCGGCGAGTTCGGCGACCGAGTCGCTCCAGATCTTCTCGTAGGCGTGCTCGCTCCTGGGGTGGGTCACGACCATCACGACGTCGTGTTCGGAGTCCAGGAGCGCTTTCAGGGTGCGATGGCCCCAGGTCTGATAGCCGAACATGACGACCCGCATCAGGGGTTCCTCCTCGGGGAGAGCGATATCACCAGAGGTGAGTAAAGCAAGCCTTACCTAACGTTGCAACAGCCATGTTTCCGGGTGCGGTTGGCGGGCGGCTGGACAGGTCGTCCGCTTTGTCTGGTCGACAGCGTCGGGTGATGAGGTTAGCTTTACCTAAGTTCCGTTCGGCCGTCGGTCCTCGGCGTGCCTGGAACCCGTACCGCCCCGTCCCCGCAACCCCCGTATCCGCACATCCCCGTATCGGTACCGGAGTTCCTCCGGTCTTCCGGCTTCCCCACCCCGACAGGACGCCCGCAGGCGGCTGTCCCGCACGAATGGGAGTGACATGTCACAGGCTCTTCCTGGCGACGCTCCACTGATCCACGATCTGATCGGTGTCGGCTTCGGGCCGTCGAACGTCGCCATGGCGATCGCGCTGAGCGAGCACAACGCGCGCGTCGGAAGACACGAGACGGTCACCGCTCACTTCTTCGAACAGCAGACCGGCTTCGGCTGGCACCGCGGCATGCTGATCGACGACGCGACGATGCAGGTGTCCTTCCTGAAGGACCTGGTGACGCTCCGGAACCCGGCGAGCGAGTACAGCTTCCTGTGCTATCTCCAGGACAAGGGCCGTCTGATCGACTTCGTCAACCACAAGAACCTCTTCCCGCTCCGGGTCGAGTTCCACGACTACTTCGAGTGGGCCGCGGCGAAGGTCGACGACATGGTCTCCTACGGGCACCGGGTCGTCGCCGTCGACCCCGTGGTGCGCGACGGTGTGGTGGAGTACTTCGACGTGACCGCCCGGTCCGGCGACGACGTCGTCGTCCACCGCGCCCGCAACCTCGTCCTCGGCACCGGACTGCGCCCGCTCATGCCCGAGGGCATCGAGCGCGGCGACCGCGTCTGGCACAACTCCGACCTGCTGGCGAAGGTGGACGGCCTGGCGGGCACCGAGCCGACCCGCTTCGTCGTCGTGGGCGCCGGCCAGAGCGCCGCCGAGAACGTCGCCTATCTGCACCGCCGCTTCCCCCGCGCCGAGGTCTGCGCGGTCTTCTCCCGCTACGGCTACAGCCCGGCGGACGACAGCAGCTTCGCCAACCGCATCTTCGACCCCGAGGCGGTCGACCAGTACTTCGCGGCGCCGGAGGACGTCAAGCGCCGGCTGATGGACTACCACGGCAACACCAACTACTCCGTGGTGGACATCGACCTCATCGACGACCTGTACCGGCAGGCGTACCAGGAGCGGGTGCTCGGCACCGAGCGGCTGCGCTTCCTGAACGTCTCGCGCCTGACGGGCGTGGCGCGGACGCCAGACGGTGTCCGGGTCACCGTCAGGTCCCTCGTCACCGGCGAGGAGACCCGGCTGGACGCCGATGTCGTGGTGTGCGCCACCGGGTACCTGGAGGCCGACGGCCTGGGCCTGCTCGGCGAGGTGGCGGACCGCTGCCTCCGCGACGACCAGGGCCGCGTCCGCGTCGAACGGGACTACCGGGTGGCGACCGATCCCGAACTGGCCTGCGGCATCTACCTCCAGGGCGGCACCGAGCACACGCACGGCATCACCTCCTCCCTGCTGTCCAACACCGCCGTACGCGTCGGCGAGATCCTGGACTCGATCCTCGACCACGGCCTCAAGGCCGCGCCCGACGCCATCCGGCCCGTCGCCGGGGGAGCCGGCGGCCAGATCCACCAGCCCGCCGGCTAGCCGGTCCGCGGCACCCAGCAGATCCGCGGCACAGCAGAAAGGAACGTCGGTGCCCCTTGTCACCCGCCCGCGTCCCGGCGGCCGGCCCCCCGGCCGGTGCGGAGCACCCCGGCGCCCCGGCGGCCGGGCCCGAGGCAAGGGATAACCTTCGTCGACATGGGCACGACTACAGTGGAACGTCCCGCGCCCTCGCGGGTGGTCGCGGGGGCCCGGCGGCGGCGGATCGCGGGCCTGGGCATCATCGTCGGGATCCTCGTGGTCGCCGCGGTGCTCTCCCTGGCCGTCGGTGCGCGGGCGTTGAGTCCGGCCGAGGTGTGGCACGGACTGTTCGGCGCGCCGGACCCCGACCAGAGGGCCACGGAGATCCGGCTCATCGTGCGGACCGTACGGGTGCCCCGTACGGTGCTCGCGATCGTGGCCGGGATCGCGCTGGGCACCAGCGGGGCGCTGATCCAGGGATACACGCGCAACCCCATCGCGGACACCGGCCTGCTGGGGGTGAACACCGGCGCCTCGTTCGCCGTCGTGTCGGCGATCTCCCTGCTCGGGCTCACCAACCCCTTCCAGTACGTGTGGTTCGCCTTCCTGGGCGCAGCGATCGCCGGTGTCGTCGTCTTCGGTCTCTCCAGCATCGGCCGGGGCGCGGGCAACCCGCTGACGCTCGCGCTGGCCGGACAGGGTGTCACCGTGTTCCTCGCGGCGATGACGACGGCGGTGGCGCTGTCGGACAAGGCGGCGATGAACGCGCTGCGCTTCTGGAACGCGGGCTCGGTGGCCGGCGTCCGGTTCGACGTCATCTGGCCGATGACGGCCTTCATCGTGGTCGGACTGGTGCTGGTCCTCGCCACCCTGCCCTCCGTCAACCTGCTCAACCTGGGTGACGACGTGGCGCGGGGCCTGGGTGTGAACATCACGCTGATCCGGACGGTCGGCATCGTCGCCATCACGCTGCTCGCGGGCGCGGCCACGGCGGCGTGCGGTCCCATCGCCTTCCTCGGGCTGATGGTGGCGCACGTGGCCCGCTATCTGGCCGGTCCCGACTACCGCTGGCTGGTGCCGTACGCGGGTCTGCTCGGCGCGGTCGTCCTGCTGGTCTGCGACATCGTGGGCCGCCTGGTGGTGCGTCCGGGGGAGCTGGAGGCGGGGGTCCTCGTCGCCCTCCTCGGCGCGCCGTTCTTCGCGGTCCTGGTGTGGCGGGGAAAGTTCAAGAACGCATGAACACGACAGTGGTGAAGTCCTCGGTGGCGCCGGGTGTGCGCATCGGCTCCGTGTCCTTCGTGTGGCGGCCCAGGGTCGCGCTGGTCACGCTGGTGCTGGCGGCGGCGGCCTTCCTGGTGTTCTGCCTGTCCATCGCCGTGGGGGACTTCCCCCTGAGCCTGAGCCAGGTGCTCGCCACGCTGTTCGGGCGGGGCGAGCAGGTGGACCGGTTCGTCATCATGGACCTGCGCATGCCGCGGGCCCTGGCCGGTCTCGTGGTGGGCGTCGCGCTGGGCGTGTCCGGGGCGATCACCCAGTCCATCGCCCGCAATCCGCTGGCCAGTCCGGACGTGCTGGGGATCACCGGGGGCGCCGGCGCGGTCTCGGTGTTCCTGGTGACGGTCTCGGGCGGGGCCACGACGGCGGTCGTCACCTCGGTCGGCCTGCCGGCCGCGGCGCTGGCCGGCGGTCTCGGCGCGGGACTGCTGGTGTACTTCATGGCGTGGCGCCGCGGGATGGACGGCTTCCGGCTCATCCTCATCGGCATCTCGGTGAGCGCCGTGACGGAGGCGCTCACCACCTGGCTGCTGGCCACCGCCGACATCCGGGACGTGGCGCGGGCCCAGGCGTGGCTGGTCGGCTCGCTGGACGACCGCTCCTGGGACCAGGTCCGGCTGGCGCTGTGGGGCACGCTCGCCGTCCTGGCCGTCGTGACGTGCGCCGCCTTCCAGTTCAAACCGCTGCACTTCGGCGACGACGTGGCCGCCGGGCTCGGTGTCCGCCACCGCCTGGTGCGGGCCGTCCTGATGCTGTGCGCGGTGCTGCTGGCCGGGTTCGCGGTGAGCGCGGCGGGACCGGTGCCGTTCGTCGCGCTGGTGGCGCCGCAGGTGGCCCTGCGCCTGACGAAGTCGCCGACACCGCCGATGACGGCGTCCGCCATGGTGGGAGCGGTGCTGCTGACCGGCGCCGACCTCGTCGCGCGCACCGCGCTGCCGGTCTCCCTGCCGGTCGGCGTGGTCACCGCCGCGATCGGCGGACCCTTCCTCGTCTACCTCCTGGTGCGGGCCAACCGCCGCTAGGTGATAGAAAGTTAGGCAAGCCTAAACTTGAGGGGGAGGCCGTGGTCGCTCAGTACACCACCGAGACCGGTTCCGTGACACAGGACGTCCCGCGGCTGGCGGCCCGGGGCGTCACGGTCGGCTACGGCGACCGGACCGTCATCGACGCGCTGGACGTGGCGATCCCGCCGGGCGTGGTCACCACCATCATCGGCCCCAACGGCTGCGGGAAGTCCACCCTGTTGCGGACCCTGTCCCGGCTGCTGAAGCCGACCCGGGGCTCGGTCGTGCTGGACGGCGCGGACATCGCGGAGCTGAGGACCAGGGACGTGGCGAAGAAACTCGGTCTGCTGCCGCAGTCGCCGGTCGCCCCGGAGGGCCTGACCGTGGCCGACCTGGTGGCCCGGGGCCGCCATCCGCACCAGAGCTGGCTGCGCCAGTGGTCCTCCGACGACGCCTCGGTGGTGGAGCGCGCGCTCGCCATGACCGGCGTGTCCGATCTGGCCGGCCGGCCGGTCGACGCGCTCTCGGGCGGCCAGCGGCAGCGCGTCTGGATCTCGATGACCCTCGCCCAGGGCACGGATCTGCTGCTGCTCGACGAGCCCACCACCTATCTGGACCTGGCGCACGCCATCGACGTGCTGGACCTCGTCGACGACCTGCACGAGTCGGGATGCACGGTGGTCATGGTGCTGCACGACCTCAACCTGGCCGCGCGCTACAGCGACAACCTCGTGGTGATGAAGGCGGGTTCGGTGCTGGCGCAGGGCCACCCGCGCGACGTGGTGACCCCCGAGCTGCTGCACGAGGCGTTCGGCCTGCGCGCCGAGGTGATGGTCGATCCGGTGGGGGAGCGGCCGCTCATCGTGCCCATCGGCCGGACCCATGTCCGGGATCCGGGCAGCCGGAAGGCAACTCCCGCAACTTAGGCTAGGTTTGCCTTACTCGTCGCGGGTAAGGTGTGCCTGCCCGCACGGGCCGCAGCGGACAGCACGAAAGCAAGGGATACCGGATGCTCCTCGATCGAACGGCACGTATGAAGTCCTGGCGGCGGCTGGCGGCGACCGTGTCCGCCGTGGCCCTCGGCGCGGGTCTCCTCGCGGGCTGCGGCTCCGGTTCGTCGGACGACAAGGACGACAGCGCCGGTGCCTCGGCGTCGTCCGGCGCCTTCCCGGTCACCGTGGAGCACGCGTTCGGATCCACCACGATCACCAAGGCCCCGCAGCGGGTCGTGACCGTGGGCTACACGGACGACCAGGACGTCCTCGCCCTCGGCATCAAGCCGGTCGGCATGGTCGACCAGTACCCGAACCCGGCGGGCAAGAGCCCCGACATCAACACCCAGTGGCCGTGGGTGAAGGACAAGTGGGGCGACGCCCGGCCCACGGTCATCATGAGCAACGGCGACACCGGTCCCAACTACGAGAAGATCGCCGCCCTGAGGCCGGACCTGATCATCGCCGTCTACTCCGAGATCGACCAGAACGCGTACGCCAAGCTCTCCAAGATCGCTCCGACGGTGGGCCGCACCAAGGCCGAGAAGGAGCCGTTCAGCGCTCCCTGGCAGGACAACGCCCTCCAGATCGCGACGGCCCTCGGCAAGGCCGACGAGGGCAAGAAGCTGGTCCAGGGCATCCGCGACCAGCTCGCCGCGGTCAAGAAGGCCCACCCGGAGTTCGCCGGCCAGAAGGCCGTCGCGCTGTCCTGGTACAAGGACGCGGTCGCCCCCTTCACCACCACCGACGTTCGCGGACAGCTCCTGGCGGGCATGGGCTTCAAGGGCCAGACCGAGATCGACAAGATCGCGGGTGACAAGTTCTACACGACGCTCTCCCCGGAGCGCATGGACCTCGTCGACGTCGACCGGGTGTTCGTCATCAACGACAAGGCCGACACCGAGGCGCTGAAGAAGTTCGCCCTCTTCACCAACCTGAAGGTGGTCAAGAACGGCAAGGTGTCCTACCTCCTCGACAGCGAGGGCCCGGCCGTGGGCGCCGCCATGTCGCAGGCCACCCTGCTCTCCCTGCCGTACGCCGTCGACGAGCTCGTCAAGTCGGTCGGCCAGGGGTGAGCACCCCGCAGACGTGTGCCGCCCCGGCGGTCCTGCGCACCACGACCGGCCGTGAGGCGGCCCGGTGGGTGGCGGCGCACTGCCGCGGCACACCCTGGCTGACGGCCGGCACCGTGTTCAGCACGGTGGCCGGGGCGGCGCTCCAGATGCTTCCGGTGCTCCTGCTCGGCCGGGTGGTCGACGGGGTGACCGGGGGCAAGGAGCGCTCGGCCCTGATGACCGTCGGAGTGCTGATGGTGGCCGCCGCGCTGCTCGGCGCGGCGGCCACCGCCGTCTCCACCTATCTGATCGGACGGCTCGGCGCCGACCTGCTCGCGCAGTTGCGCGAGGGCGCCGTCCGCGCCGTGCTGGGCATGCCCAGCGCCCGGATCGAACAGGTGGGCCGCGGCGATGTGCTCTCCCGGGTCGGCGACGACGTGGCCGTGCTGTCCAAGGGCATCCGCGCGGCCGTCCCCACGGTGTTCTCCGCGGGGGTGCTGGTGGCCGTCGCCACCCTCGGCATGTTCGGCCTCGACTGGCGGCTCGGCCTGGCGGGCGCCGGTGCGCTGCCCGCCTACGCGCTGGCCCTGCGCTGGTACCTGCCCCGGTCCGCCCCGCTCTACCGGAACCAGCGGGCCGCCCAGGCGGACCGTGCGCAGTCGCTGATCAGCGGCCTGAACGGCATCGGGACGGTGCGGGCGTACCGTCTGGAGGAGGCGTTCCGCGAGAAGGTGGACGCCGACTCGCGGCGGGTGCGCGACCTCGGCATCGAGGTGTTCCGCTTCTTCGGCCGGTTCGTCGGGCGGGAGAACCGCGCGGAGTTCATCGGCCTGGTCCTGATCCTGGTGGTGGGCTACGCCCTGCTGGAGACCGGCTCCGCGACCCTCGGCGAGGTGGCGGCGGCCCCGCTGGTGTTCCACCGCCTGTTCACCCCGCTGGGCGCCATCATGTTCACCTTCGACGAGGCGCAGAAGTCGGGCGCGAGCCTGACGCGGCTCGTCGGGGTGCTCGCGGAGCCCACCGAGGAACGGCTGGTGGGCGACTCGACCGCCGCCGCTGCCGCCGACGATGCCGCCGCGTGCTCCGTGACGGTCAAGGGGCTGACCTTCACCTATCCCGGCGCCGAGCAGCCGGTGCTGCGCGACGTCGACCTGGCGATCCCCGCGGGCGGTTCGCTGGCCCTGGTCGGCGCGACGGGCGCGGGCAAGACGACACTGGCCGCGCTCATCGCCGGTATCGGCACCCCGCAGGCCGGGTCGGTGCGCGTCGGGACGACCGATCTCGCCGAGCTGGACGAGGCCGGGGCGCGCGCGCTGGTGAGCATCCTGACCCAGGAGACACATGTCTTCTCCGGCCCGCTCGCCGAGGACCTGAGACTGGCCGCGCCGGGCGCGAGCGACGCGGAGCTGACGGACGCGCTGCGTACCGCCGGTGCCCAGGAGTGGGTCGAGGCGCTGCCGGACGGGCTGTACACCGCGGTCGGCGAGGGCGGCGAGCGGCTGGACGGCACCCGGGCCGCCCAGATCGCCCTGGCCCGGCTGGTGCTGGGCCGGGCGCCGGTGGTGGTGCTGGACGAGTCGACGGCGGAGGCGGGCAGCGAGGGTGCCGCCGAACTCGAACGGGCGGTGCTGGCCGCGTGTTCGGGCCGCACCGCGCTGTTCGTGGCGCACCGGCTGACCCAGGCGGTGGCCGCCGACCGGATCGCCGTGCTGGACGCGGGACGGGTCGTGGAGCAGGGGACGCACGAGGAACTGGTCGCTCTGGACGGCCGTTACGCACGGCTCTGGAGGGCCTGGCGAGAAGGTAGTTAGGCGCCGTCAGTTAGGTTAGCCTTGCCTTAATCCCTGGAAGGTGCTGAGACTTCGATGATGGAACCGAGCGCTCGTCTCGTGCAGATCTCCTCCGCGCGTCTGGCCGACGTACGCCGGCGCATCGGCGAACACTCCGACCGGACCATCGCCGAGGCATGTGCCATCGCACTGTCGTACTGGGCGACGGACCGCGGCCCGGACGGCATCGACCTCGCCCCCGGCACCCTCTTCGCCGACGTGCTCGGCTGGGTCCGCAACGGCGGCGGCGCCCCGCACGGCTGGGAGGTGGACGAGGCCCCGGACGGGATGCGCGTCGCCCTCCCCGAGGGCGTGCCGGCCCCCCGGGCGCAGCTCGCGCTGGACGACCTGGCCGACTTCCCGGACCGGCCCCTCGGCTCCATCGGCCCGTCCGGGACGGCCGAGCGGCTGAGGACCCTCGCCGCGTGGAACGACACCGCCGCCGAACGCGTCCGGCCGACCATCGTCGAGATGTTCCGCGAACAGGCGCGGCTCAGGCCGGACGCCGTCGCCGTCGTCGACGGACACCGGTCGCTGACCTACCGCGAGGCGGCACGCCTGTCGGCCCAGCTGGCCCACCACCTGATCGCCCGCGGACTCACCGCGGAACAGGTGGTCGGCATCTCGCTGGAGCGCTCGGCGGACATGGTGATCGGCCTGCTCGGCGTGCTCCAGGCGGGCTGCGCGTTCGTCCCGCTCGATCCGCAGTGGCCCGCCGCGCGCCGCGCCGTCGTCATCGCCGACGCACAGGTCGTGGTGCAGCTCAACGCCTCCGGCGAGCACGACGGCACCGAACCCCCCGCCGTCGCCGTCGGCCTCGACGACTGGCGCCACGGCTCCCACCCCGACGAGGCACCCCGGATCACCATCCCCGGCGGCGCCCTGGCCTACGTCATCTTCACCTCCGGTTCGACCGGCCGCCCCAAGGGCGCGATGATCCGGCACGAGGCGATCAGCGAGCGCCTGCTGTGGCAGTCCGGCGAGATCCTCGGCTTCGGCCACGACGACGCCTCGCTGTTCAAGGCACCGCTGTCCTTCGACATCTCCGTCAACGAGATCTTCCTGCCCCTGGTGTGCGGCGGCAGACTGGTGGTCCTGCGGCCGGGCGGCGAACGCGACCCGCACCACCTGCTGAGCGTGATCGCCGGACAGCGCGTCACCTTCACCTACCTCGTGTCGTCCATGCTGGACGTCCTGCTGGAGATCGCCGGTGACTCCGGGCGGCTGGACAGCCTGCGACACGTGTGGTGCGGCGGCGAGGTGCTCACCCCGGAGCTGTACGAACGGTTCCGCACCCGGCTCGACATCCCCATGTACCACGGCTACGGACCGGCCGAGACCACCATCGGCGTCTCCCATGTCATCTACCGGGGCGCGGCGGAACGCCTGTCGACCTCCATCGGCAGGGCCAACCCCAACACCCAGCTGTACGTCCTGGACGACGAACTGCGCCCGGTCCCGGTCGGCGTCGGCGGCGAACTCTACGTCGGCGGCTTCCTGCTGGGCCGCGGGTACGTCAACGCGCCCGGCCTGACCGCGACCCGCTTCGTCGCCAACCCCTTCGCGGACGACGGGTCCCGGCTGTACCGCACCGGCGACCTCGCGCGGTTCGCCCCGGACGGATCACTGGACTTCCTCGGCCGGGCCGACAACCAGGTCAAGATCCGCGGCATGCGGCTCGAACTGGAGGACGTCGAGGCCGGTCTCGCCGAACACCCCGGCGTACGGCACACCTGCGTCGTCGCCAGGAAGAACAGCGCGGGCGGCACCTACCTCGTCGGCTATGTGATCCCGGCCGCCGGGCACGAAGGACTGCGGGCGGCCGAGGTCAGGTCCTGGGCCGCCGGGCACCTGGTGGAGTACATGGTGCCCGCCCACATCGTCGTCCTGCCGGAGTTCCCGCTCACCCCCAACGGCAAGCTGGACCGGCGCGCGCTGCCCGAGCCAGAGATCGCCACCGGCCCCGCCGTCCGGCCCGTCACCGACGAGGAGCGGACGGTGTGCGCGGCCGTCGCCTCGCTGCTGCGGCTGGAGGAGGTCGGCGTCGACCAGGACTTCTTCCAGCTCGGCGGCGACAGCATCCTCGCCATCTCGCTGCTGAGCGCGCTGCGCGACGCAGGTCTCTACGTCAGCGCCGGGCAGATCTTCGCCCACAGCGTCCTGGGCGCGCTGGCCGCGGTGGCCGGCCGCGAGGACGTCACCGGCATGGACCACGACGACGTACCGACCGGCCCCGTCACCGGGTCGCCCATCGTCCAGTGGCTCGGCCGGACCACCGACGCGGTCGACGGCTTCGTGCAGTCGGTCGTGCTGAACACCCCGGCCCAGCTCACCGCCGACGCCCTCGACACCGTCCTCACCGCCGTCGTCGCCCGCCACGACATGCTGCGCGCCCGCCTCGTGCGCGGCGAACGCTGGAGCTTCGACATCCCGGAGGCCGCCACGGCACGGGCCGAGTGGCAGGAGAGCGACCGGCCGCTGGAGGAGTGCGTGGCCCTCGCCACCGGCGGGCTGGACCCGGACGGCGGGGTCATGTTGCGGGCCGTCTGGCGCCGCGCGGCACGCCAACTGGTCCTCGTCGTCCACCATGTGGTCGTCGACGGTGTGTCCTGGCGGGTCCTGATGGACGACCTGGCCACGGCATGGCGCCGGTGCGCCGCGGGCGAACCCGTCGAACTGCCCCCGGTGGGCACCTCGTTCCGGCGCTGGACACAACTGCTGGAGAGCGCGGACTTCGACCGGGACCGCACGTACTACGAGCGTCCCCTGCCGGGGCCCGACGCCCCGCTCGGCAGACGGGCGCTGTCCGGGGCCGACACCGTCGCACGGGAGAGGTCCCGGACCGTCACGGTCGGCGCCGACACCACCGCCGCCCTGCTGGGCGAGGTCCCGGCGCGGTTCCACGCGGGCGTCAACGACGTCCTGCTGACCGCGCTCGCCGTCACCCTCGCCCGGTGGCGCCGCGACCGGGGCCAGGACCAGACGTTCGCGCACATCGAACTGGAGGGCCACGGCCGCGAGGGCCGCCATGTCGCCGCCGCCACCGGCGTCGAACCCGAACTGTCGCGCACCGTCGGCTGGTTCACCACGCTGTTCCCCGTGACCGTCGACCCCGGCCCGGCCGACGACCTCACCGACCCCGGCTACCTCGCCACCGCGCTCAAGGCGGTCAAGGAGGACCTCGCCCGCGTGCCGGGCAACGGTGTCTCCTACGGCGCCCTGCGCCACCTGGCCGGCGCCTCCTTCACCGCCCCCGCACCCCAGGTCCTCTTCAACTACCTGGGCCGCTTCGACGCGGGCGCGTCCGGGGACTGGCAACTGACCACGGCCACCGGGCACCTGGGCGAGAAGCGCGACCCGGGCATGCGCCTGCCCCGCGTCCTGGAGTTCAACGCGATCGCCGAACCCGCCGCCGGTGGCGAGTACGAACTGGTCACCACCCTCACCTGGCCCGACGGCATGTTCACCGAAGCGGACATCGACACGCTCGGCGGCTACTTCCGTACCGCCCTCGACGGGCTCGCCGCCCTGGACGGCGGCGGCCACTCGCCCAGCGACTTCCCGCTGGTGCGGCTCACCCAGGCCGACGTCGACGCCCTGGACGGCCCCGCGCTGCGCGACATCCTGCCCCTGACCCCGCTCCAGGAGGGCCTGTACTTCCACTCGGTCTTCGACGACGACTCCACCGGCAGCTACGTCGAACAGCAGGTGCTGACCCTGGAGGGCGAAGCCGACGCCGACCGGCTCGCCGCCGCGGCCACCCGGCTGCTCGCCCTGCACCCCAACCTGGCCGCGCGGTTCACCGCGCTCTCCGACGGCCGCGTGGTCTCCGTACTGGAGAGCGGGGTCCGTGCGCCGTTCACCGTGCTCGACCGGCCCGGCATCACCGACGCGGAGATCCGCGACCACGCCGAGCAGGACCGCCGCGCCGGATTCGACCTGGCCACCGGCCCGTTGATGCGGTACACGCTGTTCCGCGACGCGGCGGCCGGCCGCGACGTGCTGGTGCAGACCGTGCACCACATCATCGCCGACGGCTGGTCCGTGCCGCCCATGCTCCGCACCCTGCTCGCCGAGTACCACGCGCCCGGCACCGTGTATCCGGCGGGCGGCTACGCCGACTACGTCGCCTGGCTCGCCGGACGCGACGCCGACGAGAGCGACCGGGTGTGGGACGCCGAACTGGCCGGGCTGCCCGGCCCCTCGCTGGTCGCGGCGGACCACACCCCCTCGGGCCGGTTCGCCGACACCTCCGTACGGCTGCCGCAGGACATCGACGCGGCCGCACGGGCCGCCGGAGTCACGCTGAGCGTGGCCGTGCACAGCGCCTGGGCACTGACCCTGGGCGGCCTCCTGCACACCGGTGACGTGGTGTTCGGCTCCACCGTCTCCGGCCGCGACGCGGACGTCCCCGGCATCGGCGACATGATCGGACTCTTCATCAACACCGTCCCGCTGCGGGCCCGGTGGGACGAGGGGACCACGGCGGCCGAACTGCTCTCCGCGGTGCGCGCCCACCAGGGCGCGGTCCTCGCGCACCAGCACGTCTCACTCGCGCGGATCGGCCGCCGGGCCGGCGCCGGCCCCCTCTTCGACACCCTCGTGGTGTTCGACGTGGCGACCGACGTCGCCGCCCTGCGCCGCCCCGGCGACACCCTGTCCGTCACCGGCATCGCCAACGAGGGCGCCCCGCACTACCCGCTGACCCTGGTCGTGGAGCGGACCCCCGACGGGCACCCGCGCTTCAGCCTCATCCACGACACCGCACTGCTGCGGGAGAACGCCGCCCAGGACATCCTGCGCAGGTTCACCCACGTCCTCACCGGCCTCCTCGACCGTCCGGACACCCCCGTCGCCGACCTGCTGCCGGGGGAGACCCGGAGCGCGGCGCCGACCGAACCGACCACCCTCGGCGCCCTGTTCGACGCCGCAGCGCTCCGCGACCCGGCGGCCACCGCCGTCACCCAGTGCGCCCTGGACGGCACCACCCGCTCACTGACCTACGGCGAACTGGCCGCGGCGAAGGACACCCTGGCCGCCGCCCTGCGCGCGGCCGGAGTCCGGCCGGGCCGTCGCGTCGCCGTGGCCGTTCCCCGCTCCGTGGAACAGGTCGTCGCCCTGCTCGCGATCGTCTCCGCGGGCGGCGCCTATGTGCCGCTGGACACGGCCTACCCCGACGAACGCCTGGAGTACATCCTCGCCGACGCCGCCCCGCAGGCCGTCCTCGTCGGCCCCGGAGAGCGGGACCGCTTCACGGCGCTGCTGGAGCGGGCGGGCGTCGCGGCCCGCGTCCTCGTGCAGGGCGACGAACCGCCGCAGGACGCCGCCGGTTCCGCCGCTGACGCGGCCGGCCCCTCCGACCCCGCCTACGTCATCTACACGTCCGGCTCCACCGGCCGGCCCAAGGGCGTCGTCGTCCCGCACTCCAGTGTGGTGGCGCTGCTCGCCAACACCCGCCAGGACATGGGCTTCGGCCCGGACGACGTATGGGTGCAGTTCCACTCGTACTCCTTCGACTTCGCGGTCTGGGAGCTGTGGGGCGCCCTGGTGCACGGCGGCGAACTGCTCGTCCCCGACTACGCGTTGACCCGCTCCCCGGTCGACTTCCACCGGCTGGTCCGCGAGCGCGGGGTGACCGTGCTGAACCAGACGCCCTCCGCCTTCCACCAGTTCACCGAGGCCGACCGGCAGGCGGGCCTGCCCCTTCCGGCGCTGCGCCGGATCATCTTCGGCGGTGAGGCGCTGGACCTCGCCCGGCTGCGCGGCTGGACCGAGCGGCACGGCACCACCACGCCCGAACTGGTCAACATGTACGGCATCACCGAGACCACGGTCCATGTGACCCACCGGGTGCTCACCGGCGACGACTTCGGCTCCGACGGCGCCAGCCCCATCGGCGGCCCCGTCCCTGGCCTGGTCACCCATCTGCTCGACGACCGGCTCCGGCCGGTGCCGCCCGGCCGGGAGGGCGCCATCTACGTGGCCGGGGACCAGGTGTCCCTCGGCTACCTGGGCCGTCCGGGGCTCACCGCGAGCCGGTTCGTGGCGAACCCGTTCGCGGCCGACGGCTCCCGCATGTACCACACGGGCGACCTCGCCCGCCGCACCCTCGGCGGCGAGCTGGAGTTCACCGGCCGCGCCGACGACCAGGTGCAGCTCAAGGGCTTCCGCATCGAGCTGGGCGAGGTCGAGTCCGTCGTACGGGACCTCGACGGGGTGACCGACGTCGCCGTCACCGTCGCGGACAGCGGTGACCACCTCGTCGCCCACGTCGTGGGCCGCGCACCCGCCGGCCTCGCCGGACTCCTCGCCGCGAAGCTGCCCGCGCACATGGTGCCGGGCCGCGTCCTGCCGGTGGACGCCCTGCCGCTGACCGTCAACGGCAAGCTGGACCGCAAGGCCCTCGCGGAACGGGCCGCCGCAGCGCCGGACGAGGACGCCCCGGCGGCCGCCACCGACTCCGTACTCTCCGCGCTGACCGGCATCTTCGCCGACACCCTGGACCAGCCGGGCGCCGACGCCGACACCGACTTCTTCGGCGCCGGTGGCGACAGCATCGTCGCCATCACCGTCGTCAACCGCGCCAGGGCGCTCGGCCTGCCGGTCACCCCCCGCGATGTGTTCCTGCTGAAGACACCGCGCGCACTCGCCGGAGAGCTGGCCGCCCGCGCACCGCGGAGCCCGCAGGCCGCCGCGGCGCCCGCGCGGCGCGAGCACGGCCCGGTGCCGCCCACCCCCATCATCCTGCGCCAGCGCGAACTGGGCGGCTCCCTGGACCGGTTCGCCCAGGCCAGGACCCTGGACGTACCCGACGGCATCGCGCACCCGGACATCGAGCGCGCCGCGAACGCCGTCCTGGCCGCCCACCCGGCCCTCGGACTGCGGCTGAGCACCGAGCACGGCGTGTGGAGCCTGCGCACCGGCCCCGCACGCGAGGCCGCCGTCGTACGCGCCGACACGGCCGACGCCACCGCGGCCGCCGACGAGGCCGCCGCCCGGCTCGACCCCGCGACCGGCGACCTCACCGCCTTCACCTGGCTCCCCGCCACCCGCACCCTGGTCGTCACCGTCCACCACCTCGCGGTCGACTCGGTGTCCTGGCTGATCCTGCTGGACGACCTGGCCGCCGCCCTGCGCGGGCGCGAACCCGCACCGGCGACCACGTCCTACGCCGAGTACGCCGAGGCACTCGTCCAGGAGTCCGCCGACACCACCGGCCTCGGCCACTGGATCGACACACTCCGGGCACCCGCGCTGTTGCCCGCGACCGGAGCGCTGCGCGAGACCACCGTCGTCCTCGGTCCCGGCACCAGCGACCGGGTGACGCGCACCGCGCCCGCCGCGCTCGGCATCGCCCTCACCGAACTGCTCTGCGGCGCGTTGCGCACCGCGCTGACCCGGATCCAGCCCGCCCCCAGCGATCTCGCGATCGACCTGGAACGGCACGGCCGCGTCCCCGTGCGCGAGGACCACGACTACACCCGCACGGTCGGCTGGTTCACCGCCATCGCCCCCGTACGGCTCACCGCGCACACCGACCCTGTCGCCGCAGCCCGCGAACTGGCCGAGCGGCAGCCGGACGAGACCGGGCACCTCGCCTACGGCCGGCTGCGCCACCTCAACCCGCAGACCGCCCCGCTGCTCACCGCCCGCCCGCAGGTGCTCTTCAACTACCTCGGCCGGGGCGGCGAGTCCCGGGCCCCGCGCATCACCGGCGGCGACCAGGGCAGCCCGTACGCCGTGGAGGTCAACGCCTGGACCGACGCGGCCACCGGCAGCCTGCACGCGGAGTTCACCCTCGCCGACGAGATCCCCGACGAGATCACCGCCCACTGGCTGCGCGCCCTGGAGGACATCGCGGACGCCGCCGCCACCGCCGAACGCACCGCACCGGTCACCCCGCTCCAGCGCGGACTGTTCTTCCAGGCCCAACTGGCGGGCCCGTCCGGACACTACGTCGCCCAGAGCCACTTCAGCTTCGACCGGCGACTGGACACCGACGCGCTCGCCGAGGCCATGGCCGCCGTGATCGCCCGGCACCCTGCCGTCGGCGCCGGTTTCACCACCGACGACGACGGCAACCCGGTCCAGCTCCTGCGGGCGGGCCTGCGGGCGGCCGTCCGCACGGTCGAACTGTCCACCGAGGCGGACGTGCGGGAGCTGTGCGTGCGCGACCGCGGCACCGGTTTCGACCTCGCCGATCCGCCCCTGATCCGGTTGACCGTGATCCGGCGGCCCGACGGACGCGACGACCTCCTCCTCAGCTACCACCTGCTGCTGTGGGACGGCTGGTCCCGCGCGATCGTCCTGCGCGACCTGTTCGCCGCCTACGAGGCCGTCCTCGCGGGCGAACAGCCGGACACCCGCCCCGCCGCACCCGGCTTCGAGGACCACGCCCGGACCCTCGCCGCCCGGGACCAGGCCGCGGCGGAACGCTTCTGGGCCGGGCACCTGGCCCCGCTGACGGGCCCGACCCTGCTCGCCGGACCGGCACCCGCCCTCTCGGCGGACCTGCCGCCCGCCCTCGTGCGCACCCTCACCGCCGAGCAGTCGGACCTGCTGCGGGAGGCGGCCAGGAAGCACGGCGTCACCCTGAACTCCGTTCTCACCGGCGCGTTCGGCCTGCTCCTGGCCGCCCACACGGGCCGCGCCGACGCGGTGTTCGGCGTGACCGTCTCCGGCCGCGAGGGCGAGGGACTCGCCGACGTCGTCGGGGTGCTGCTCAACACCGTGCCGATGTGGACCCGGGCCCGGCCCGACGACACGGTCGAGGACTATCTGACGGCGGTCCAGGCGTCCCGGGTCGCGGCCATGGAGCACGAACACCTCGGCCTCGGCGAGATCCAGCGGGCCGGCGGCCACGACACCCTGTTCGACAACCTCTTCGTGCTCCAGAACTTCCTGGACATGGACGCCTTCGCCGAGATGAACGCCCGCCACGGCATCACCGCCGTGCGCTCCGACGACTCCACCCACTACCCGTTCACCTGGGTCGTCACCCCCGGCGACCGGCTCACGGTCAAGCTGGAGCACCGCCACGGCGACGGAGACGACGCCCGCCGCCTCCTCGACGGCTATGTGCGCGTACTGGAGGACCTGGCCACGGCGAGCGGACCGGTGGGCGCCCTGCGCGGCTTCGGTCCCGAGCCCGAGCCGGCCGTCCGCACGGACATCGGCACGGACACCGTCGTCGACCGGTTCGACGCGGCGGCCGACCGCGCCCCGCGGCGCACCGCGCTCGTCTCGCACGGCAGCAGCATGACGTTCGCCGAACTCCGCGACCGCAGCCGGGCGCTGGCGGGCGTGCTCGCCGGACGCGGCATCGGCCCCGAGCGGACCGTGGCCCTCGCGGTCCCGCGCTCCCTGGACTCGATCGTGGCGCTGTTCGCCGTGCTGCGCACCGGAGCCGCGTACGTGCCGCTGGAGCTGGACCACCCCGACGAGCGGATCGCCTCGATCGTCGCCGACGCCCGCCCCGACGTGACCCTCACCGTCAGCGCCGTCTCCCCCCGGCTCACCGGCGAGCTGATCGAACTCGACCGGCCGCTCCCGCCGGCCGAGCCGTTCGTGACGTTCGCGCCGGACGACCCGCACCGTCTGCGGCACCCGGCGTACACGATCTACACCTCCGGCTCCACCGGGCGGCCCAAGGGCGTGGTGACCGAGTACGCCGGCCTCACCAACATGCTCGTCAACCACCAGCGCCGTATCTTCGGTCCGGTGCTGGCCGGCCACGGCGACCGGGTCTTCCGGATCGCCCACACCGTGTCCTTCGCCTTCGACATGTCGTGGGAGGAGCTGCTGTGGCTCGCCGACGGCCACGAGGTGCACATCTGCGACGAGGAACTGCGCCGCGACGCGCCTGCCCTGGCCGCGTACTGCCGTGAGCACGGCATCGACGTCGTCAACGTGACCCCCACGTACGCCCAGCAGCTGGTGGCCGAGGGGCTGCTCGACACCCCCGGCCGGCGTCCCGCGCTGGTCCTGCTGGGCGGCGAGGCGGTCACCCCGGCCCTGTGGCAGCGGCTCACCGACACCGAGGGCACCGTCGGCTACAACCTGTACGGACCCACCGAGTACACCATCAACACCCTGGGCGTGGGCACCTTCGAGTGCCAGGACCCGGTGGTGGGGGTGGCGATCGACAACACCGACGTGTTCGTGCTGGACCCCTGGCTGCGGCCGCTGCCGGACGGGGTGCCCGGCGAGCTGTACGTCTCGGGCATCGGCATCGCCCGCGGCTACCTCGGCCAGAGCGCGCAGACCGCGCACCGCTTCGTCGCCTCGCCCTTCGGCCGGCCCGGCGAACGCATGTACCGCACCGGCGACCTCGTGGTCCGGCGGCCCGACGGCAACCTGGCCTATCTCGGCCGCACCGACCAGCAGGTCAAGATCCGCGGCCACCGGGTCGAACTCGGCGAGGTCGAGGCGGCGTTCGCCGCCCACCCGGCGGTACGCTTCACCGCGGCCGTCGCCCAGCCGGACCCGCAGGTCGACGGCGCCCACCGGCTGGCCGCCTACCTGGTGCTCGACGGCGCCGACCTGGCGACGGTCGCCGCCGAGGTGGGCGCCGCGCTGCCGGACTTCCTGCGGCCGACCCACTACGCCGAGGTCGACCGCATCCCGCTCACGGTGAACGGCAAGGCCGACACCAAGGCCCTGCCCGAGCCCCGGCCGCTCGGAGCGCTGACCACCGCGGGCGAGCGCCGCCCGCGGACCGGCACCGAGACACTGGTCTGCGAGTATTTCGCCGAGGCCCTGGACCTGGACGACGAGGAGGTGAGCGCGGTGAGCGACTTCGTGTCCCTCGGCGGACACTCCATGCTCGCCGTCCGTCTGAACGGACTGCTCCGCCGCGAGTTCGGACCCGTGATCACCATCCGCGACCTGTTCACCCTGCGCACCCCGGAAGCGATTGCCCGCCACCTCGATGACCACTCCTGACGTCCAGCGGTCCCGCACCCAGGGATCCGGCATCCTCCGCACCGCCGTGCGCCGCAACGTGGGCGCGATGGCCTGGGGCACCCTCCTGATGGGGCTGTACCAGGCGGGCGAGACCGCCTTCCCGATCGCACTCGGCCTGATCGTCGACCACACGATGCGGCACCGGAGCACGGCGGCGCTCGCCCTGTCGGTGGCGGCGCTCGCCGTGATCATCACGACCGTGTCGCTGTCGTGGCGCTTCGGGATGCGCATCCTCCAGAAGGCCAACACGACCGAGGCCCACCGCTGGAGGGTGCGGGTCGCGGCCTGCGGCCTCCAGCCGGTGGCCCGGGACACCGGCCTCAAGTCCGGCGAGGTGCTCACCATCGCCACCGAGGACGCCGACCAGACCGCCGACATCGTGGAGGTGGTCCCCATGCTGATCAGCTCCCTGGTCTCGGTGCTGATCGCGGCGGTCACCCTGAGCCTGGCGAGCCTCCGGCTCGGCCTGCTCGTCCTGGTGGGCACCGTCGCCATCCTCTCGGTGCTCAGTGTGATGTCCCGACGCATCGGCACCAGCACCAAGGAGCAGCAGGCCCGGGTGGCACGAGCGGGCGCGAAGGTCGCCGACCTGATCACCGGCCTGCGCCCGCTGCACGGCTTCGGCGGCAACCACGCGGCGTTCCTGTCCTACCGGAAGGTCAGCCAGCAGGCCAGGCAGCAGGCGGTCACCGTCGCCCGGGTGAACGGCCTCTACGCGGGCGCCGCGCTGGGCCTGAACGCCGCCCTCGCCGCCTCGGTGACGCTGACCGCCGGATGGCTGGCCCTCGACGGGCGGATCAGCATCGGGGAACTGGTCACGGCCGTCGGCCTGGCGCAGTTCATCATGGAACCGCTCAAGCTGTTCTCGGACATGCCCAAGTACGTCATGATGGCGCGCGCCTCGGCCGAGCGGATGGCCCTGGTGCTGTCCGGGCCGCCGGTGACGACCCCGGGGACCGGGCGCCCGGAGCCGGGCGGGGACCTGGAGGTCGAGGGCGTCCGGTACGGGTCCCTGCGCGGTGTGGAGTTCCGGGTCCCGGCGGGCTCCTTCACGGCGATCGCGGCCCACCAGTCGCGCGCCGCGGGCGAACTGACCTCGATCCTGGCCCTGTCCGTCCCGCCGGACGCCTACGAGGGCACGGTGCGCGTCGGCGGGCGGCGGCTCGCGGAGCTGTCGGTCGAGTCGGTCCGCGAGCATCTCCTCGTGAACCCGTACGACGGCGAGATCTTCGCCGGTACCCTCCGCTCGAACATCGACCCCTCCGGGACGAGCCGCACGGTGGCCGAGGCGGTCGAGGCGTCCCTGCTGACCGACGTCGTCGCCCTGCACCGCGAGGGACTCGACCACGAGGTCCGCGACCGGGGCTCGAACCTCTCCGGCGGCCAGCGCCAACGGCTGTCCCTGGCACGGGCGCTGGCCGCCGACAGCGACGTCCTGGTGCTGCACGACCCGACGACGGCGGTGGACGCCGTGACCGAGCAGCTCGTCGCACGCAACATCGCGCGGCTGCGCCGGGGCCGTACCACCGTCGTCGTCACCACCAGTCCGGCCCTGCTGGACGCCGCCGACCGGGTCCTCGTCCTGGACGGCGGGGTCGTCACCGCCCGGGGCACCCACCGGGAACTGCTGGCCACCGACGAGGCGTACCGCCGGGCCGTGACCAGGTGACCCGGGCCCCGCGCCCGTCAGCCCAGCGCCCAGGCGACGTCCCTGAGCAGGGAGTGCCGCCAGCCCGCCCGGTCATGGTGCGAGGCCGACCTCGACACCCGGACGGTCGCGCCCGAGCGCCGGGTCAGCTCCTCGACCAGTTCGCAGTGGGGACGCATACGTGTCTCGTGCTCGCCCAGGTCGAACGCGATCCGCAGCCCGGCCGGGGCGGGCCGCTCGCGCAGCCGCGCGGCGACCGCGCCGCCGACCGGGCCGCCCAGCGGGTCGGGCAGCTCCATGGCCCCGGGCGTCCACCAGAACGACCCCGACTGGCAGGCGACCCGGGACACCAGCTCCGGGAACTCCAGCGCCGCGTACAGCGCGCTCAGCCCGCCCAGACTCTGCCCGGCGACCACCAGGCGGTCCGGGTCGGCGGGCACCCCGCTCTCCGCCACCAGCGGCAGCAACTCGTCCCGCACCGACTGCCACAGCTCGGGCCGGCACCCGAACTCGGCGAGCCGGTCCCGGGACGGCACGAAGACCAGCGTGACGGGAGGCACGTCACCGGCGGCGACGGCCGCGTCGAACGCCGCCATGGCCGGATGCAGGTACAGCCAGTCGTCGCCGTCCAGCAGCAGGACCACGGGGCCGCCGCCGCCCACCGGATGGACCCGCACCGTCCGCCGCCCGCCCAGCCGTCCGGCGGGCCAGCGGACCCGGGTACGGGGCAGCGGCAGCACGTCGTCGGCGCCGACGGACGGCCAGTGCGGCTGCGGGGGAGCGTCCGGTGTGGCGGTCACGGACCGGTCGCCGCCCATCTGGACGGGGCTGAGCGGATCGGCGCAGGAGGTGTCGCCCACCACGAACCGGTAGGTCGCCCGGAACCGCGTGGGCAGGGGCACCTGGGCGTACCAGCAGTCCGTGTCGCGCCACCGGGCCAGCGGCACCGGGTCCGGCCAGCTCTCGAACGCGACGACCGCCGGACCGCCGCGCCGCAGGAACAGGGTGAGCCAGCCACCGTCGCCGGACGGCACCGACACGGGAGCCGCCGCGGCCCAGAACGCGTCGGTGCCGGGTGTACCGGACAGGCCGAACGCGGCGAAGGGGCTCTGTGCGCCGTCCGCGTCCGGGACCCGTTCGACTGCACGCATCGGTGTCTCCTTGTGAGGGGAAAGAGGGAACGTTAAGCTGCGATTAGGCGAGCCTAACCTAAGTGTGTGGCTCCCTTGTTGCCGAACCCATCCCCGACCGAGCACCCCGTGGACATGGCGCCCGCCGTCCCAACGGGCCAGGAGGAAACCGGACATGAGCACCAACCCGTTCGACGACGCCGAGGGCCGCTTCCTGGTCCTGGTGAACGACGAGGGCCAGCACTCGCTCTGGCCGTCCTTCGCCGCGGTGCCCGGAGGGTGGACGGTCGCCCTGGAGGAGACCACCCGCGACGCCTGCCTGGAGTACGTCGAGACCCACTGGACCGATCTGCGCCCCCGCTCCCTCGCCGAAGCCGCCGACGCCTGACCGGAAGCGGGACAACCGTGAGCAGCCCGACGAACGTCCTGGAGCGGTACGCCCACCTCTGGGAGGAGCCCGACATCCTGCCCCGCTGGATCATCTGGCGCGCGGGCGCGGGGGAGACCCTCGTCTTCGACCGGCACGTCAACGTCCCGGTCGACGTGGACGACGCGTCGCTCGCCGAGGTCCTGCGCCGGATGCGCGAGGCGGGGGCGCCGGAGACGGACTCCTACCCGGGGCGGCGCTGCGGCTAGCACCCAGGCGTCCCCGACATGACGGTGGCCTCCCCGAGGGCGGGGCCACCGTCATGTCCGGCGGTCACCCGCCGTGTCGTGTGCCGTCAGATCCCGTCCGGGACCACCGTGGTGCCGGACGGAGTCCCGGCGAAGACGCCGCGCAGCAGCGCGTGCGGGACCCGGCCGTCGACGACCTGGGCCCTGGCGACCCCGGCCCGTACGGCGCGCAGGCAGCCCTCCATCTTGGGCAGCATGCCGGCGGCGAGCCCCGGCAGCAGCGCGTCCAGCTCACCGGCCGTCAGACGCCCGATCACCTCGGTGCCGTGCGGCCAGTTCGCGTACAGGCCCTCGACGTCGGTCATCACCACCAGCCGGTCCGCCCCCAGCGCCACGGCCAGGGCCGAGGCGGCGAGATCGGCGTTGACGTTGTAGACCAGGCCGTCCTCGCCGCGCGCGACGGGCGAGACCACGGGGATGCGGCCCTGCTCCAGCAGCGTGTCGATCGTGGCGGCCTCCACGGCCACGACATCGCCGACCAGGCCGATGTCCACCGGCCTGCCGTCCACCCAGGCGGGGCGCCGCACGGCGGTCATCGTATGGGCGTCCTCGCCCGACAGGCCCACGGCGAACGGTCCGTGGGCGTTGATGGCCCCGACCAGTTCGCGCTGGACATGGCCGGTGAGCACCATCCGGACGACGTCCATGGTCTCCGGCGTCGTCACCCGCAGCCCGGCCTCGAAGCGCACCTCCAGGCCGAGCCGGTCGAGCAGGGCGCTGATCTGGGGTCCGCCGCCGTGCACGACGACGGGCCGCAGGCCCGCGTGCCGCAGCTCCACCAGATCCTGGGCGAACGTCCGGTGCAGGGACGGATCCACCATGGCGTTGCCGCCGAACTTCACGACGACCGTGCGGCCCCGGAGCTCCTCGGGCCACGGCAGGTCCCGGCCGCCCGGCGCCGGGGACGGCACCGGCCTTGCGGCCGCCCCCGCCGTCCTCGTCGTTCCCGCGGCCTGCGCCGTACTCGGCTCCGTCATCTCCGCCCCGTTCACGAGCTGTACGCCCTGGGCGCGGGGAGAGGGTGCCCCACGCCGATCTCCCGCTTAGCTTAGCCTAACCTAAGCGGTATCGACGGCGCCGGGCCTCGGCGCGCGCGGGCTAGGCCCGCCGGTCGAACTCCGGTACCACCGTGAGCAGTTCGGAGACGTCCGACCCGACGGCCAGCTCCCGCGGCTGCGCACCCCGCCGGAACAGCCGGGCCGGACGCTCGCCTCCGACCGCGGCGCGGCCGTCCGCCACCCGCAGCCAGGAGCCCTCGCGCAGCCCCAGGACCGGCACGTCGTTCTCCTCCAGGAACTCCGTCAGCCGCTCCTCGCGGGTCTCGCCCTTGTGCGTGGAGCGCGGGTCGGGGTCCAGGTAGTGCGGGTTGATCTGGAAGGGGACCAGGCCCAGCGCCTCGAACGACGGCGGCTGCACGATCGGCATGTCGTTGGTGGTGCGCAGCGTGGGCGCGGCCATGTTGGTGCCCGCGCTGGCCCCCATGTACGGCAGCCCGCCGCGCACCGCGTCCCGCAGCGCCTCGCGCAGTCCCGTCCGGTACAGGGCGCTCAGCAGCCGGAACGAGTTGCCGCCGCCGACGAACACGGCGTCCGACGCGGCCAGTCGCGCGAGCGGGTCGCCGCCCTCGTGCACCCCCCGCACCTCGATCCCGGCGTCCGCGAGCGCGCCGCGCACCTTGGCGGTGTACGCGTCGTGGTCGGCGAGCGCGTACGGCACGAACGCCAGCCGCGCCCCGGCGGGCAGGAAGCCGGTCACGGTGTCCAGGGCGTGTTCCAGGTAACCGCGGCCGTACTGGGTGGAGTTGGACAGGAGCAGCAGATTCACGGGGTGTTCCTCATCGAAGGGACGCGACGCGGGTGCGACACGGGTGCGACGGTGGTGTGCGGGTCAGGCCGGGCGCGCGGCGCGCGGCCTGCGGTGGTGCTGCGGCGGGTGCGTCAGGCGCCGCTCCAGGAGCCGGGCCGCGCGGCGCAGCGCGTCGAGGCGGTCCTCGGGCCCGTCCGGGAAGCGCTCCTTGGCGGCGCCGAGGCTGAGGCTGCCGTAGGGCTCGGCGCCGAGGAAGACGGGCACGGCGACGGTGCCGATCCCGGCGTCGTACTCGCCCACGGTCCAGGCGTACCCCTGCGCGCGCACCTCGCGGAACTCGCGCTCCAGCCGGTCGGGGTCGGTGACCGTGCGCTCGGTGAAGCGCGCCATCGGGCGGCTGCGGAACAGCCGGTGGCGCTGCTCGTCGGGGAGGAAGGCGTAGTACGACTTGCTGGTGGCGCCCGCGTGCGCCGGGTACAGCTCGCCGACCAGCGGGTAGTAGCGCAGCGGCCCCTCCTCGCCCTCGACAGCCGCCACACAGCGCATGTGGAAGCTGTCCGGCAGACAGAACAGCACGGTGTCGCCGGTCGCCGCCCGCAGTTCCTGGAGCATCGGTTCCGCCAGCAGTTCCAGGGAGCCCGAACGCTCCCACAGCCGGCCCAGGCGCAGCGCGGCCGGGCCGATGCGGTAGCGCCGGGTCGCCGGGTCGGAGACCAGGAAGCCGCGGCCCGCGAGCGTGGACAGCAGCCGCTGGGCGACCGAGGTGTCCCAGCCGAACTCGCCGGCCACCTCCGTCACCCCCCAGTCGGGCCGGGAGCGCTCGAAGGCCAGCAGCACCAGCAGGGCGCGGTCCACGGTCTGCAACGCCCCGGCCGGGGTCCTGCGGTCGGCGGGCTGGCCGGACCGGCCGGGCTGGTCAGGCCGGCCGGGCCTACCGGGCTGATCGGGCACGGACGGCTCCTCTCTCTCGCTCGTCCCTCGCTTGCCGTCTCCTCGCCGCGCCGGACGACGTGTCTCGCCATCCAGACGCGTATTGCAGATAACGGGAAACAGTTGCGGAGAACGTTAACGGATCCCGAACCTGCTGTCAGCACCGCCCCGGGTGCGGATCAGGAGAACTGCCCATGTTGAAGTACGTCCTGGACCTCGTCGAGCTGCTCGACGACCCCGACGTCGACGGCAAGCGCGTCGCCGCCCATCTCGACACCTTCGCGGGTCCCGAGGGCTCCGGCGCCCAGGTCACCACCGTCACCGGCGAGCGCGGCTCGACGGACTTCGTCCTCGTGCGGATCCCCGGACGCAACGGCCGGGCCGGCGGCGGCACGGCCCGCACCCTCGGCGTGGTGGGCCGCCTGGGCGGCGTCGGCGCCCGCCCGGAGATCACCGGGCTGGTCTCCGACGCGGACGGCGCCGTCGCCGCGCTGGCCACCGCCGCCAAGCTGCTCGACATGCGCCGCCGGGGCGACGTCCTCGACGGCGACGTGGTCGTCGCCACCCACATCTGCCCGAACGCCCCGACCGCGCCGCACGACCCGGTCCCGTTCATGGACTCGCCCGTCGACATCGCCACCATGAACCGGCACGAGGTCACCGCCGACATGGAGGCGGTGCTCTCCATCGACACCACCAAGGGCAACCGGATCATCAACCACAAGGGCCTCGCCCTGTCACCCACCGTGAAGGAGGGCTGGGTGCTCCGGGTCAGCGAGCAGCTGGGCGAGCTGCTCGCCGTGGTCACCGGTGAGCCGTTGGTCACGTACCCGGTGACCACCCAGGACATCACCCCGTACGGTAACGGTGTACACCACATCAATTCGATCCTTCAGCCGGCCACGGCCACCTCCGCCCCGGTCGTCGGCCTCGCGGTGACCTCCGCCGCGGCGGTGCCCGGCTGCCAGACGGGCGCGAGCCACGAGGGCGACATCGCGGCGGCGGCCCGGTTCGCCGTCGAGACCGCGAAGGCGTACGGCGGCGGCCGCCTGGACTTCCACGACGAGGCCGAGTTCGCCGCCCTGGTCGCCCGCTACGGCCCGCTCGCCCACCTCCAGACCCTCGGCAACGCCCCCAGGGAGTCGTGACCATGGCCACACACGAGAACACGGCCGCGCCCCCGCAGGAGGGCGGCGCCAGAGCCGTCGGCAGCGACGACTACGCCCTGTCCCGCGTCCCGCGCGACAAGCGGCTCGGCTTCTGGACCATGCTGCTCCAGTGGCTCGCCCAGTCCGGCTCCATCTCGCAGTTCACCCTCGGCGCCACCATCGGTGTCGGCATGTCCTTCGGCGACGCGTTCTGGGCCTTCACCCTGGGCGCGGTGATCCTGGAGGTGGTGATCTTCGCGATCGGCCTCGCCGGGATGCGCGAGGGCCTGGCGACCCCGCTGCTCACCCGCTGGGCCGGCTTCGGCCGCAACGGCTCGGCCCTGGTCAGCCTGGTCATCTCGATCAGCCTCGTCGGCTGGTTCGGCGTCCAGAACACGATCTTCGGCGACAGCGTGTCCTCGCTGGTCGGCGGGCCGTCCTGGCTGTGGTGCGTGGTCGCGGGCATCGCCATCACCGTCCTGGTGATCTTCGGCTTCCGCTACATGGCCGTCTTCGCCAAGATCGTCACCCCGCTGTTCTTCGCGATGGTGGCCTGGTCGGTCACCGACGCGCTCAGCGAGCACTCGCTGTCCGAGCTGATCCACTCCCCGGCGCCCGGCCAGGCGATCCCGCTCTCCGTCGCCGCCACCGCCATCGCGGGCGGCTACATGACCGGCGCGATCGTCTCGCCCGAGATGACCCGCTACAACCGCAAGGGCAGCCACGTCTTCTTGCAGAGCGCCTCGTCGATGATCCTCTCCGAGTACATCGTCGGCCTGACCGGCGTGCTGCTCGGCCACATGGTCGGCAACGGCCAGGTCTCGCAGATCGTGCTCTCCACCTCCGGTGTCTTCGGCGTCCTGGTCGTCCTGATGTCCACGGCGAAGATCAACGACTGGAACCTGTACGGCTCCTCGCTCGGCGTCGTGAACTTCTTCCAGGTCGTCTTCGCCAAGCGCCTGCACCGCGGCGCGGTCACCATCGTCCTCGGCATCGCCGGGACCGTGCTGTCGGCCATCGGCATCATGACCCACTTCACCGACTTCCTGTCCGTGCTCGGCGTCGCCATCCCGCCGGTGGGCGGCATCATCGTCGCCGAGTACTGGGTCGTGCGCCGCATGCGCGCCCCGCTCGACGCCACCCGCGACGCCGGGACCCTGCCCGCCACCTCACCGACCTGGGTTCCCATGTCCCTGGTCATCTGGGCCGCCGCGTTCTGCGTCGGCAAGTTCTACGACGGTGGCATCCCCGCCCTGAACTCCCTGCTGACCGCCTTCGTCCTCTACGCCGCCCTCGGCCTCGCCGGCTGGATCCGGCCGTACGGCACCACCACCGTCGAGGACCAGCCCGGCGACACCGGCACCACGACCCCGGCCGCCGCCGGCCCGGCCCCCGTAGGAGCACCATGACCAGCACCGCCCCCGCCCTCGTCCCCGCCTCCGACGAGGCGCAGCAGGAAGTCGTCGACCTGTGCGCGGAGCTGATCCGCTTCGACACCTCCAACCCCACCAGCGACGAGCGCGCCTGCGCCGACTGGGTCGTGGCCCGCCTCGCCGACGTCGGCATCGCCTCCGAACTGGTGGAGAGCGCCCCCGGCCGCGCCAACGTCATCGCCCGCATCCCCGGCACCGACCCCGCGCGCGGCGCCCTGCTCGTCCACGGCCACCTGGACGTCGTACCCGCCGACGCCGCCGAATGGCAGGTCCCGCCGTTCTCCGGCGAGATCCGCGACGGCTACCTGTGGGGCCGCGGCGCCATCGACATGAAGGACACGGTGGCCGTCATGCTGGCCACCGCCCGGCACTTCGCCCGCACCGGCACCCGGCCCGCCCGCGAGATCGTCCTCGCCTTCCTCGCCGACGAGGAGGCGGGCGGCAGGTTCGGCGCCCACTGGCTGGTCGAGCACCGGCCCGAGCTGTTCACCGGCGTCACCGAGGCGATCGGGGAGGGCGGCGGCTTCAGCTACGCCCTCGACGACACCCGCCGCCTCTACCCGATCGAGAACGCCCAGCGCGGCATGGCCTGGATGGAGCTGACGGCCACTGGACGCGCCGGGCACGGCTCGTCGCCGAACACCGAGAACGCCGTCACCGACCTCGCCGAGTCCCTCACCCGGATCGGCCGCCACACCTTCCCGGTCCGGCTGATCGCGCCGGTGCGCGCCGTACTGGAGGAGGCCGCCCGGCTCCAGGGCGTCGACGTCGACCTGGACACCGAGAACGCCGAGGACCTGGAGGCGGAGCTGGCCAAGCTGGGCCATGTCGCCGACTTCCTCCAGGTGGTCCTGCGCAACTCGGCCAACCCGACGATGTTCTCGGCGGGCTACCAGACCAATGTGATCCCGGGCCGCGCCACCGCCCGCGTCGACGGCCGCTTCCTGCCCGGCCACGAGCAGGAGCTGATCGACACCGTCGACGCGCTGCTGCTGCCCTCGGTCTCCCGCGAGTGGGTCAACCACGACATCGCCATGGAGACGTCCTTCGACGGCCCGCTCGTCGACGCCATGTGCGCCGCCGTACGCGCCGAGGACCCTGACGGTCATCCCGTGCCGTACTGCAACCCCGGCGGCACCGACGCCAAGGCGTTCACCAAGCTGGACATCCGCTGCTTCGGCTTCAAGGGCCTCAAGCTGCCCCACGACCTCGACTACAGCCGTCTGTTCCACGGCGTGGACGAGCGGGTGCCGCTGGAGGGACTGCGCTTCGGCGTACGGGTGATGACCCGGCTGTGGCAGGACTGCTGAACCGGCCACGGCACCCCGGACAGCCCACGGCGGCCCGGTCCCGCGTACGGCGGGGCCGGGCCGCCGCGCACCCGGATCCGCGCGGCCCGCGCCCCGGCCTCAGTCGTTCGGCGTAGCAGGGCGCACCGGGCGCCGGGACGGCCACAGGGCTCCAGGGCTCCAGGGCGTACGCCCGCGCCGCCCGCGCCCCGCGCCCTGCCTGGGAGACTGCCGGTGCGCCGGGGCCGGATCCGGCAGACCATGTAAGGGACCGGAAGCCCCCGAGGTGCGTCTATGGAGAGCCAGCTCTTTCCGTTCGCCGACAGCATGGCCGGCGTCGTTCTCGACGGGCGGGGCGTCGTCGTCGGCTGGACGCCGGCCGCCGAGGACCTGCTGGGCCACCGGGCCGAGGACGTCTGCGGCCGGCCCGTATGGGGCCTGCTGCGGGACCCGGACATCCGGCCCGCGCCCCCACCGGACCGCGACAGCGGCGGGTCCTGGTACGGCGAGGCCGTGCTCCGGCATGCCTCGGGAAGCGAACAGAAGGTCGTCTTCCGGGTGCTCCCCCTGAGCGGGGACGAGAAGAGCGACGAGGGGGCCGAGAGGGCCGAGAGGGCCGAGAGGGACGCGAGGGACGAGGGGGCCGGGGCGACGGACAGCGGGAAGGCCCGCTGCCTGGTCCTGTGCGCGGCCGCCGCGGAGGTCTCCCACTGGCGTCAGGACCGCGCCCTCACCCGGGGACTGTTCCGGCAGGACCGGGTGGGCCTCGCCGTCTTCGACGACCGGCTCCGGCTGATGCGCACCAACATCCACTTCCTGCCGTACACCGGAGTCCCGCCCGACCTCACCGGCCAGACCCTGGGCGGCTTCCTGATGCCCGAGGACGCCGCCGAGATCGAACGGAACCTGGGCCGGGTGCTGGAGACCGGCCGCCCGCTGGTCCGCTGCGAGGTGCTGGCGCGGACGCTGGACGACCCGCGCGGCGGGGTTGTGATGGACCTCTCGGCGTTCGGCCTCCAGGCGCCGGACGGCCGTGTGATCGGACTGACCGCCCTGTTCACCGACATCACCGAACTGCACCGCTCGCGCGCCCGCCTCGAACTCCTGCACCACGCCACGGCCGCCGTCGGGGGACTCCTGTCCGTCACCGGCACGGGCGAGGAACTGGCCGCCGTCCTGGTGCCCGACCTGGCCGACACCGCCGTCGTCGAGATCGCCGACGCCGTCTTCTCGGGAGCCGAACCCGCCGTCGGACCCGACGGCAGGCTCCTGCTGCGGCGCACCACCGCCACCCGTGACGGCCTCACCGTCAGCGGCGCCGTCGTGGCCGCCCGCGAGGAGACCACCGACCCCGGCGCCGCCGCACCGCCGGAGCTGACCGCCCCGCTGCGCGCCCGGGGCATCCTCCTCGGCCATGTCACGGTACGGCGCGCGCCGCACCGGGGCGCCTACGAGGCCGCCGACCTGGACCTGCTGCGCGAGATCGCCGCCCGCGCCTCCCTCGCCCTGGACAACGCCCGCAGCTACACCCGCGAGCACCGGGCCGCGGTCGGCCTGCAACGCAGCCTGCTGCCGCCGTCCGAGGCGGGCAACGCCGCCGTGACCACGGCCGGTGCCTATCTGCCCGCCGACTCCTCCACCGGCGTCGGCGGCGACTGGTTCGACGTCATCCCGCTCTCCTCGGCCCGGGTCGCCCTGGTCGCCGGTGACGTCGTCGGGCACGGTCTGGGCGCCAGCGCCACCATGGGCCGGCTGCGCACCGCCGTCCGCACCCTCGCCGACCTCGATCTGGACCCGGAGGAACTGCTCGTCCACCTCGACGACCTCGTCGCCGAACTGGTCGTCGAGGACGGTGAGCCGGAGGGCGCCGAGTGGCGGCCGCTGGCCATCGGCGGGACCTGCGTCTACGCCGTCTACGACGCGGTGTCCGGGCGGTGCGCGGTCGCCTCCGCCGGACACCCGCCGCCCGCCGTGGTCGACCCGGACGGCCGGGTCACGTACGTGCCGGTCAGCCCCGGCCCGCCGCTCGGCGTCAGCGGAGTGCCCTTCGAGGCCACCGAGGTCGAACTGCGGCCCGGCAGCATCCTGGCCCTGTGCACCGACGGCCTGCTCGAAGAGATCGGCGGCGACCTGGACGGCGGGATGGCCGAGCTGGCCCGGCGGCTGGCCGGTGCCTGCGCCCCGGACCTGCCCCTGCGGGAGGCGGTCGCCGAGGTCGTGGCCGACCTGCCGGCGCACGAGCTGGCCGACGACGTCACCCTGCTGCTCGCGCGCACCCGGCGCGTCCCCGCGGCGGACACGGCCGTCTGGTCCCTGGAGGCCGACCCGGCGGCGGTCGCCAAGGTGCGCGAGCTGGCGAGCGGACGGCTGCGCGAGTGGGGCCTGGAGGAGCTGGTCTTCACCACCGAGCTGGTGCTCAGCGAACTGGTCACCAACGCCATCCGCTACGCGGGCGGCCCCTTGCAGGTGCGGCTCATCCTCGCCGAGTGCCTGACCTGCGAGGTGTCCGACCCGAGCGCGACCCAGCCCCGGATGCGCCGGGCCCGGCTGACCGACGAGGGCGGCCGCGGCCTGTATCTCGTCGCCCAGCTCACCACCCGCTGGGGCAGCCGCTACACCCGCCACGGCAAGACCCTCTGGGTGGAACAGGACCTCCCGGCCGGACTCGCCGACGACCCGTCCCCCGGCCGGGGGCGGGGACGCGGCCGGGGCCGGGGCTGATCCGGCGGAGGCCCGGACCTCGATCAGCGCCGTACGTGCCGCCGTACGTGCCCGCGAACCCGCCCTGCCGCAGCGCGCGGACGGCGGCCATGCCACGGCGGGGGAGCGGGCGACCGCCGCGTACCGTCAGCCGGTCTGGATGAGGAACCGCTGGTCGGCCGCGCCGGTACGCCGTTCCTCGACCGCCTCGGCTCCCGTGGCGACGTCGTTCGCCGTGATGCCGATCCTTCAGAACACCGTCGCGTTCAGAACACCGTCTCGCTCAGAACCCGACGGCGGCCCGTGCGCGCAGGTGGTCGCGGGTGACCTTGGTGATCTCGTGCCAGAACGGCGCGGCGGTCAGATAGAGACCCAGTGTGCTGAGGATGCCCAGGGAGACGTCCACGCTGATACGCCCCTGCCGGGCCCAGTACACGTCCTTGAGATCGAGCAGCAGGGCGAACTCGTCGGCGATGAGCGCCGAACCCGCGCCGTACGCGGCGCCCAGCGCCGGGTGGCCGACGTAGGCCCGGTCGCCGCGCACGGCCACCAGCCCGACACCCGCGAGTGTGGCGATACCGAAGTTGTAGTGGTGCAGATGCGTCCCGCCGGTGGAGATGTTGCCCCAGGGCAGCCAGCCGCCCCGGATGCCGTGGGTGATCAGCCGCACGGTGCCGAAGGTGCAGCCGAAGCCGAGCCAGGCCGCCATGAGCGAGCGCTGGGTGGGGACGGTGTGCTCGTCGAGCACCCGGCGCCAGCGTGTGCGCAGAGGCAGCCGGTCGCCGTCGGCGTACCGAGCCGTGGAGGCTGAGGGCATTCTTCGCTCCTGACCGTCGCCGGGTGACCGGGTCCGGGCCGACTGACGTGTCCGGACACCGGCCAGACCTACCACCGGGCGGGCGCGCTGATGCCCATGCGTCCCCCGGACGGCGCAGGGGCGGTCATGCACCGACGCGGGGCGGGGAAGGGGCGGCCGGGAGGCGGAGGAGAAGGATTCATCATTTTGATTGCGCAACTGAGGAACTGACGGGCCTTCGGGTCCGTTGACCGTGGTGGATTCGAGAGTGTGAGCAGTCGCGGAGGACGTGGATGAGCGTGACCCTGACCAAGGGCGGCAATGTGTCGCTGAGCGAGCGGGCCCCGGGTCTGACTGCCGTGTCGGTCGGGCTGGGCTGGCAGGCGGACACGGGATACGAACCGGACGCCAGCGCCCTGCTGTGCGACAAGTCGGGAAAGGTGCCCTCCGACGAGTACTTCGTCTTCTTCAACAACCTGACCAGCCCGGACGGTTCGGTCCGCCATGGCGGCAGCGGCGGCCCCGTCGGCGAGGACGGCCAGCGGATCGAGGTCGACCTCACGCGGGTCCCCGCCGAGATCGAGAAGATCGTCTTCCCGGTCTCCCTCTACGAGGCCGCGGGCCGCGGCCAGTCCTTCGGGCAGGTACGGCGCGCGCACATCCGTGTCCTGGACCAGTACAGCGGCACGGAACTGGCCCGCTACGACCTCGCGCCCGGCGGCCTGTCCGCCGAGACCGCGCTCGTCTTCGGCGAGCTGTACCGACACGGCGCGCAGTGGAAGTTCCGTGCGGTCGGCCAGGGATACGCCTCCGGGCTCGCCGGTATCGCCACCGACTACGGCGTGGGCGTCCTGGAGGAACCGCCCCCGGCCCCGGCCCCGTCTCCTTCTCCGGCTCCGGACCGGGCCGCGTACCAGGCGCCTCCGCCACCGGTGCACACGCCGCCCGCTCACGTTCCACCGGCACCCACGGCACCTGCGCCGACACCGACCCTCTTCTCCCCGGCCGCCCCGGCGGCGGCAGTATCACCGCAACCCTCAGGGAGTTCCCCCGTGACATGCTTCTTCGACCCCCACCACGGCCCCGGTGAGACGACCGTGACCTGGTCCCCGCAGTGGGGCGTGCCCCGGCCCGTGCAGGTGTGCGGCGGCTGCGCCCAGCGGGTGCAGAGCACCGCGCCGCCCTTCTACACCCCGCCCCAGCAGGGGTACCCGCAGACCGGTGCGCCGCAGGGCTATCCCCAACAGGGCTATCCGCAGCAGGGGTACCCCCAACCGGGTTACCCCCAGCAGGGATATGGTCAGCCGTACCAGGACCAGCACGCACAGCAGCAGGGCGGCGGCCGCCGCTTCGGCACCGGTGCCCTCATCGGCGCGGGTGCGGCCGGTCTCGTCGGCGGCGCCCTGCTGAACGAGGCGTTCGACGACGACGAGCCCGACGTGGTCGTCAACAACTACTACGAGGACTGACCGGGCGACGGTCCCGGTCCCGTGCCCCGGCGGCGGGGGAAGCGGGTCCGCCCGCGGTCCGGGCTCGGGACACGGGGCCGTCCGTCCTCCCGTACACGTGCGTCATCGGTCGAAGACGGGGCGCGAGAGAAGAAGGTGGCATGTCGACGTCCCGGAAAGCCAAGCGCCGCCTCTGGCTGCCCGCCGTGGTCCTCGCCCTGGTGGCCTGCGCCCTGGTGCTGACGGGCCACTTCTCCCGGAGCGACGCCCCGCCTTCCGGGGGAACGCCGGTCTCGCACCCGTCCTCTCCGGCGGGCTCGGCGGCGCCCTCGGCGTCAGGGACTTCCGCGGCGTACGATCCCGCCGCCTACGCCTCCGAGGTCCGCACCCAGGCCGGCCGGGCGGGTGTCAGCGCCCGGCTGCTGATGGCGATCCTCTGCAACGAGGCGTACAAACCCCACGATCCGGCCTTCGAGCGGGCGTGGCAGAAGTACAAGCCGGACGCCGCCTTCGGCATCGCGAACATGCACCGCGCCACCTTCGACCAGGTCAAGGAGGGCAGGGACTTCGCCGACCGGCGATGGTCGGAGCTGCCCGACGACAGGAACCTCGCCATCGAGGCGGCGGCGTGGTACCTGCACGACCTCAGGACGCAACTGCCCGCCCACCGGACCGGCTCCCTCGGCGAGGACGAACTGCTGGCCCTGGGCTACAACACCGGCGCGGGCAACATGCTGGCCTTCGCCCGCGGCGTACGGCCCGGCAGCCAGGCCCGGTCCTACCTCGACAAGCTGCATGCCAACTGGTCCAAGGCGGGAAAGGCCGTCGCGCACTGACCGACGTGTCCGGACCGGCGTCCTGACACCCCGGGCGCTGCTCTCTCCCGGCCGCCGCTCGCCACCCCGGAACGGCCCGGAAGGCCGCTGCCTCCGATGCGGCCCGGAAGGCCGCTGCCCCGGGACGGTCCGCAAGCCGCTGTGACAGACGTCACGCGCGTCGCGCCCACGATTCCTGTTGTGCGAGGGTTCGCGCGGGGTCTCCCTGTCGTGGCGCCCGTGGTGCGGAGACCGGAAGGAAGCTGATGCGCGAACAGAGCACGGACGAGACAGCGCTCGTCGCCGCGGCCCGGCAGGGGGATCCCGCCGCGCGGGACCGGCTGGTGTCCGCGTATCTGCCCCTGGTCTACAACGTCGTCGGACGGGCACTGAACGGCCACGCGGACGTCGACGACGTCGTACAGGACACCCTGCTGCGGGCCCTGAGCGGTCTCGACGGGCTGCGGGACCCGGCCAGGTTCCGGGCCTGGCTGGTGGCGATCGCCATGAACCAGGTCCGCCGGAGGTGGTCCGTCGCCCAGCGCAGGCCGCTGCCCCTGGACGCCGCGGCCGTGGACGCGGTCGAAGGCGACTTCGCCGAACTGACCGTCCTGCGCCTGGGACTGTCGGGACAGCGGCGGGAGGTCGCCGAGGCGGCCCGGTGGCTGGACCCCTCCGACCGCCAGGTGCTGTCCCTGTGGTGGCTGGAGGCGGCCGGTGAACTCACCCGCGGGGAGGTCGCCGAGGCGCTGGGGCTCTCCCGCGCCCACACCGGGGTACGGGTGCAGCGGGTCAAGGAGCAACTGGACGTCTGCCGGCAGGTCGTCCGGGCGACGGGATCCCGCGACGGATGCCGGGCCCTGGGCGCGCTGACCCGGAGCTGGGACGGGACCCCCGGCTCCCTGTGGCGCAAACGCATAGCCCGCCACCTGCGCGGATGCGACAGATGCGCGCGGTCGGCCACGGACCTGCTCCCGGTCGACGGACTGCTCGCCGGGATGGGACTGGTGGCGGTTCCCCTCGCCCTGCACGCCGCCCCCCTCACGGCGCACGGCACGGCGGCCCTGGCCGCCCACGGCGGCGCGGCGCACGCGGCGGGAGCCGTCCACCGGACGCTGGACGCCGGGCGACGCGCCGTCCGGCCCGGCACCGCGGCCAAGGGCACGGCGGCCGCGGCGGCGGTGGCCGCCGTCGCCCTCCTGATCACGGTGTACCGGGCACCGGAGAAGGAGCCCGACGCCGCCCCGCCCGTCCGCCCCACGGCCGCCGCCCCCGCCGTCCCGCGACTCCCGGCCTCCCCGGCCCCGGCCACCAGTCCCGGAGCACGGAAGACCGCCGCCACTCCCGCACCCGCCCGCACGTCCGCGCCCGCCCCCGCGTCGGCCCGCACACCGTCCGCCGCCGCACCCTCAGCCGAGACCGAGACCGAGAGCGAGGCCGCGAGCCGCGACGAACTGCTCGACCGGACCAACACGCTGCGCGCACGCGGCGGTTGCGCACCCCTGCGGACCGATCCGCGGCTGACCCGGGTGGCCCAGAGCGACGCACACGCCGTCGCGGCGCACGGCACCGTCGACCCGCCGGACGGCCGGACGGCCGACGTGGGGGAGCGGGTGACGGCTGCCGGGTACGCCTGGACGTCCGTCGGGGAGGCCGCCGCGTACGGGGACAAGGACGCCGCGGCGGTGGCACGGGAATGGGCGGAGGACCGCATGCGTCAGCTCCTGCTGGACTGCCGGTTCACCGACGTGGGCGTGGGCCTGGTGGTCTCGGGCAGCGAGCGCGCGTGGACCGAGGTGCTGGCGGGTTCGTAGTGAGCCGCTCGGGACGCGCGGTCGGGCAGCCCGCTCGCGGACGCCACGGCGAGCGCTTCGCCCAGGCGCAGCACGACCCGTGTGTCGGCCCGGCCGGCCAGGCGCCTGAGCAGCGGTCCGAGCACCGCCTCGTCCGCCGCGGCCACCGCGCGCGTGATGGCCGCGACCAGCGCGTCGTCGTCCTCGCCGCCCGTGGGCGACGTACCCGTGGGCGAGGGGGAGCGCGGCTCCGGCGGCGCGGCGGACGACACCGGTCCGGGGTGCGCGGCGGAGCCGTCCGCCCCCGAACGCGCCGCGGCGAGGGCGTGCACGGCGCGCAGCCGGGCGGGCCCGTCGAGTTCGCCGAGCACGGCCTCGCGGATCCGCGGCCAGGTGTCCGCCCGTGCCCAGACGCGCAGACGGCGCCAGGCCGTCACACCGGAGCACCCCAGTTCCCCGGTGCGGGCGGTGTGCCAGGGGATGCCCTCGCGCAGCACGTGCAGCACCACGGACAGCACCACCCGGTCGGGCACGGGCCTTCGGCCCGGGTACCGCGACCGCCGCTCGGCGGGCGGGGGCAGCAGGGGAGCCACGCGTGCCCAGACCCTCGCCAGGGCCGAACGCGCCGCCGCCTCCCGCGTGTCGTACGGATCCGCGAGCCGCACACCCTGCCGCTCGCTGTCGGCCGGATGCCGTGGGCACACCGGCTCCCGGGGCGGTACCGGCGTGGTCCCGGGCGGTGAGGTGCGCGCCGCCGGGCGGTCGTGATGGTGCGTCATGCTGCGGGTGACCCCGTGGCCGTGCGGTCATAACGAAAAATCTCTCCGCCGCCGTGTCGTCCGCGCGGGCCCTGTCCGGCACCGTCCGCACGACGGCCGTTTCACAATGAGCCGCGGAAATAAAGGGTTCGGCAATCTGCGCCGCCACCTTCTTCACGTGCGCATGCCAAGCATGTCAGGGTCCTCGGCAGCGGGCACCCCGGCCGTCCCGGACGAGGGGCCCGCACTCCCCACTCCCCACATCTTCGACTTCCGAGGACCACGCATGCGTTCCGCGCGAATATCCCGAACGGCTCTCGCCCTCGTCGCCGCCACCGCCCTGGCCGCGACCGCCGGCACGGCCGTGGCCGCACCGGCCGGACACACCCCCACGGCGGCGGCCCAGGCGGCCGGCCGGACGTCCGCGACCGTCGAAGCGGCCCAGGCCGCGGCCTTCGCCCACGCCGCCGCCACCGGAGTCGGCACGCAGACCCGGCTCAGGGCCGTCGAGGTGATGGCCGATCAGGACGGCAAGCGGCATGTGCGCTTCGCCCAGCTCTACCGCGGTGTGCCGGTCGTCGGCGGTGATCTCGTCGTCCACCTGGGCGCCGACTCCGCCTACCTCGGGGTGACGCGCGCGGCGGGCAGAGCCGTCTCGCTGCCCTCCACCGCCGCGGAACTCACCCCGCGCGAGGCCGAGAAGCACGCCGCCGCCCAGGTGCGCGGCGGACAGGCCGGCGCGGCCCGGCTGGTGGTGGACCACACGGCGGGCGCGAGCACCCTCGCCTACCAGGTCGCCGTCACGGCCGCGGACGGCGCCCCCGACGCCGCCCGGACCGTCCTGGTCGACGCGGCCACCGGCAGCGTGCTCCGCAGCGCGCCCACCGTCGACGGGTTCCTGTCGCCGCAGGTCGTGGCGCGCCTCCAGCAGCGCGGCGAGACCCCGCACCCGAGGACCGCCGCGGGCAGCGCCCTCGTGGGCGCCTCCGGCAAGAGCTCCGGCTACCCGGCTCCCGCCGTCGGCAAGGGCCTGTCCCTCTTCTCCGGCACCGTCACCCTCGACACCACGCAGACGGCCGCCCGGACGTTTCTGCTCAAGGACACCACCCGCGGTGACGCCGAGATCCGCGACGCCAAGCACGCCACCCGCGAGGACGCGAAGATCTTCACCGCGGCCTCCGCGCTGACGGACTCCGACGACACCTGGGGCGACGGCACCACCAAGGACAACGCCACCGCCGCGGTGGACGCCTCGCACGGACTCACCGCCACCTTCGACTTCTACAAGAAGACGTTCGGCCGCAACGGCATCCAGAACGACGGCGCCGGCCCCAAGGGCGTGGTCCACTGGGGCACCGATTACGGCAACGCCGCCTGGTACGACACCTGCCACTGCATGATCTACGGCGACGGGGACGGCCAGACCTTCACCAAGCCGCTGGTCCAGCTGGACGTCACCGGCCACGAACTCACCCACGGCGTCGTCGCGGCCACCGCCGGTCTCGAACCGACCCGGGTCGACTCGCGGGGCAACCAGTACGGTGAGCCGGGCGCCCTCAACGAGTCGCTCGCCGACATCTTCGGCAGCGCCACCGAGTTCAGCACGAACCCGAAGACCGGCAACTACCTGATGGGCGAACAGCTCGGCCTGGACCAGGGCTTCCTGCGCCGCCTGGACAAGCCCTCCCTCGACCGGCTCGAAGGCACCATCGACTACTGGACCGAGTCCACCGCCGACGCCGAGGTGCACGCCGGGTCCGGCGTCTCCTCCCACGCCTTCTACCTCCTCGCCGAGGGCAGCGGCCGCAAGACCGTCAACGGCGTCACCTACGACTCCGCCACCTACGACGGCTCCACCGTCCAGGGCATCGGCCGGGACAAGGCGCTGCGCGTCTTCTACCAGGCCCTGACCCGGTACATGGTCTCCACCACCGACTTCCACGACGCCCGTGAGGCGACGCTGAAGGCGGCGGGTGACCTCTACGGCACCACCAGCACCGAGTACGCCGCGGTCGACAAGGCCTGGGCGGCGGTCGACGTCACCGCCGCCAACCGGCCCTGATCCGCCGCGACCAGACGTCCGGCCCGCCCGGCTGCCACGAGCCGGCGGGCGGGCCGGACCTCCACCCGCCCAGCGCGCCCGCGGTCGGCGCCGGTCCCGGGGCGGGTGCACCCGGGCGGGCCGTCCGCGCAAGGACGGTCCGCCCGAAGTGACCGTCGCCGCCGGTGTGCGCGCGGCCGTACTGTGGCACTCCGGCCGCACTTCGGCGGGCCGGGCCGGGGACCGGAACGGACCCCCGGTGCGAGCGCCCGGCGCGGGGCCAGGGAGGACGACGATGACGGCGACGGCACAGGACCGCGGAGGCACGGGCGGATCCCCGCTGCGGGTGCGGCAGCTGCCCCCGCGGGTCCGGGCCGCCGTACTCGCCCTGCGCGGCGGACAGGAGGAGAGCCGCGCGCCCTCCCGGTGCTGGCACCCGGCCGCGCTGCGCATGCGCCCCGTGCTGCGGTCGGCGGCATCGGCGGTCCCGTCCGGACATGTGCTCCTCGGCGAGGTGCGCTACCGGTACCGGGGCTGGAACGAGGGCGATCCGGCCCAGGACGCCCTGGCCGCGCTGGACGAGCTGACCGCGGCCCACGGCGAGGTGCCCGTCGTGCTGATCGGGCACTCCATGGGAGGCAGGGCCGCGCTGGCGGCATCCCGTCACCCCCAGGTCACCGGCGTCCTGGCGCTCGCTCCCTGGGTGGTCGAGGACGAACCTGTCGACCAGCTGCGCGGCAGGAGCCTCGTCGTCGTGCACGGCGACCGGGACCGGGTGACCAGCCCCGCCGCCTCCGTCGCCTACGTCCGGCGCGCCCGCGCCCGCGGCGCGTCCGCCGGTGCGGTGCTGGTCCGGGGCGGCGACCACGCGATGCTGCGCCGGGCCGGCCTCTGGCACCGGTCCGTGGCGGAGATCACCGCGGACCTGCTCAGCGACGGGGAGGGCGGGGAACTCGGCGCGCCGGGCCGCACGCCCGAGGACGGACCGCGGACCGGGCTGGCCGCGCGGAGCATGACGAGCACCGACCCGGTCATGGTGTAGGCGGGGTGACCGGTCCCGGTCCCGGACGGGTGGAGAAGGATCCGGGACCGGGGGGAGTCATACCTCAGCGGAACGCCGCCACATGGCGCGCCGCCCAGTCGGCGAAGGAGCGCGGGGCGCGGCCGAGGACCCGTTCGACGTCCGGGCTGACACGCAGCTCGGCCGGGTTCGGCGAACCGAGGATGTCCAGGGTGTCGTCGGCCAGCTCCGCCGGCATGCTCTGTGCCATGGCGTCCCTGGCCTCCGCGCGGGTGAGCTCCTGGAACCTCACCGGTGAGCCCAGCGCGTCGGCCAGGGCCCGCGCCTGCTGACGAGGAGTGATCACCTCCGGGCCGGTCAGCTCGTAGACGCCGCCGGTGTGGTGGTCGTCCAGCAGGCAGGCCGCCGCGACCGCCGCGATGTCCGCCGGGTCGACGACCGGCACCCCGATGTCACCGAAGGGCGCGGCGACGAGCTGCCGCGTGCGCACGGACTCGGCCCACCACAGGGCGTTGGAGGCGAAGCCGCCCGGCCGCAGGATCGACCACTGGAGACCGGACTCGCGCAGCGTGTCCTCCAGCGCGCGCATCGCGATCCGCGTGGCACCGAAGGGCCTGGTCACCACGCCCAGCGTGGAGAGCAGGACGACCCGCCGGACCCCGCTGCCCGCCGCCTCCCGGACGATGTCGGCGGGGCTGGCTCCGGCGGCGTGCAGATCGCCGGAGAGCAGCAGGAACAGCGCCTCGGCCCCCTCCAGCGCGGGCTTGAGGCCGGCCGGCTCGGACAGGTCGGCCACCCGGTGCCGGACCCCGTCCGGCACCGGCGCCGGACGCCGCGACACGGCCGTCACCCGCTGTCCCGCCTCGGCCAGCGCCCGCGTCAACGGCCGGCCGATGTTCCCCGTGGCCCCGGTCACGACGATCATGAAAAGCTCCTTGCAAGAGATGGTTCGTCAGAAGTTCTGTGCGCTCGTCACGCTAGGAGCTTGGGCTAACTTTTGGTAAGGACGTACCTCCGGGTAAGCTCATGACATGGCGGGAGGCGTGCAGGACAGACAGGCCGGGGCGGGGGAGCGGTATGACGTGTTTCACACGGACTGCCCCGCGCGCGACGTGGTCGACCATGTGACCAGCAGGTGGGGCGTCTGGGTGCTGATCTCCCTGCGGAACACCGATCTCCGGTTCTACGAGCTGCGCGAGAGCATCCGGGGCATCAGCGAGAAGATGCTCGCCCAGACCCTGCGCGCGCTGGTCGAGGACGGCCTGGTCTGGCGGAAGGTCGAGCCGACGACACCGCCTCAGGTCACCTACGGGCTGACCGAGTTCGGCCGGGACGTCGGCGAGCCGCTGACGGACCTCTTCGACCGGATCACCCGGCGGCTGCCGCCGGGCGACACGCAGGACCGCTGACCACGGCCGTCGCCGTGGCGAGACGCTCGGCGCGTCCGTACGTGCCCCCGCCGGAGCCCCGGGAGCCGGGCGCGGCTGTGGCCTGCCGGGCGGCGTCGGCTAGGGTGAGGCACATGTCTACGCCCCGAATCTCCTAGCTGAGGACCCGCTTCCACGCCAGAAGTGTGTCCTTTCGCTTTTTCGGAGCGTCATCCCGTGATCACTGTTCGCGATGCCGAGTTGCGTGCGGGCGCCCGCCTGCTGCTCTCGGGAATTTCCTTCACCGTCTCCCCCGGTGACCGTATCGGCCTGGTCGGCCGCAACGGAGCGGGGAAGACCACCTTGATGACCGCCCTCGCCGGACGGGCCGAGCCCGCCGCCGGGACCATCACCCGCACCGGCGCGGTCGCCCACCTCGCGCAGGACTCCCGCGCCGCCGACCCGGCGGTCACGACCCTGGACCGGATCCTGTCCGCTCGTGGCCTGGACACGGCGCTGCGCCGCCTGCGCGCGGCCGAGACCGCGATGGCCGGGGCCGCCTCGCCGGGCGACCTGGAGCGGGCGATGCGTGCCTACGCCGGGGCCGAGGCCGCCTTCCAGGCCGGCGGCGGGTACGCGGCCGAGGCCGAGGCCGCCCGTGTGGCGGCCGGTCTCGGTCTGCCCGAGCGGGTGCTGCCCGAGCCGGTCGGCGACCTCTCGGGCGGCCAGCGGCGCCGGGTCGAGCTGGCCCGGATCCTGTTCGCCGGCCACGACGGCGTGCTGCTGCTGGACGAGCCGACCAATCACCTGGACGCCGATTCCCTCGGCTGGCTGCGCGCGTTCCTGCGCGAGTACCCGGGCGGTCTCGTGGTGATCAGCCATGACACCGCCCTGCTCGCCGGTGTGGTCAACCGGGTCTTCCACCTGGACGCCACCCGGGCGGCCATCGACGTCCACAACACCGGCTGGGCCGCCCACCTGACCCAGCGTGCGGCGGACCGGCGACGGCGGGAGCGGGAGCGGGCGAACGCCGAGCGCAAGGCCGCGGCCCTGCACACACAGGCGGAGCGGATGAAGGCCCGCTCGGCCACCGCCGCCATGGCCCGCAGCATGGCCCGGCGCGCGGACCGCATGCTGGCGGACCTGGAACCGGCCCGCCGCACGGAGAAGACCGCCAGGATCCGGCTGCCCGAGCCGCTGCCGTGCGGCCGGATGCCGCTGGGCGCGGTCAGCCTGACCAAGTCCTACGGCGGCCGCCGGGTGCTCGACGGCGTGGACCTGGCCGTGGACCGGGGCAACCGCCTGGTCGTGCTCGGCCTCAACGGCGCGGGCAAGACCACCCTGCTGCGCGTCCTCGCCGGAGCCGAGCGGCCCGACACCGGTCGTGTGGTGCACGGGCACGGGCTGCGGCTCGGCTACTTCGCGCAGGAGCACGACACCCTCGACCCCGGGCGCACGGTCCTACAGAACCTGTCCGACGCCGCCCCGCACCTGACGGAGGGCGAGGCGCGGCGGGTCCTGGGCGCGTTCCTGTTCGGCGGGGACGACGCGGACAAGAGCGCCGGGGTCCTGTCCGGCGGGGAGAAGACCCGCCTGGCGCTGGCCGGGCTGGTCCACTCCGGTGCCAACGTGCTGCTGCTGGACGAGCCGACCAACAACCTCGACCCCGCCTCCCGCAGCGAGGTCCTGGCGGCCGTCGGCTCCTACCCGGGCGCGATCGTGATGGTCACCCACGACGAGGGCGCCATCGACGCGCTGCGCCCCGGCCGCGTCCTGCTCCTGCCGGACGCGGACGAGGATCTGTGGAGCGAGGACCACCGCGCCCTGGTCGCCCTCGCCTGATCCGCCCCGCCCGCGCTCGTCCGCCGGGGCCGTCTCCGGGTCCGGCGGACGAGCGGCGGGGCCGCAATCTCAGAGTCCTCTGATCCGTGCCCGCTAGCGTCCGCCCCATGGTGCGCGACTACCTCATCATCGGGGCCGGACCGGCCGGACTCCAGCTCGCCGCTCTGCTGGAACGCGAGGGACGCGACTACGTCGTCCTGGAGCGGGGGAGCGGGCCCGGGACGTTCTTCACCCGCTTCCCCCGGCATCGGCAGCTCATATCGATCAACAAGGTCAACACCGGTTACAGCGACCCGGAACGCGACCTGCGCATGGACTGGAACTCGCTGCTCACCGACGATCCCGCGCTGCGGCTCACCCGGTACACCGAGCGCTACTTCCCGGCCGCCGACGACCTGGTGCGCTATCTGGACGACTTCGCCCGGCGCACCGGCGCCCGCGTCGAGTACGGCGTCCGGGCCGCCTCCGTCTCCCGCGACGACGACGGCTTCACCGTACGCGACGACACCGGCCGGACCTGGCGGGCCCGGCGCCTCGTCGTCGCCACCGGCCTGTCCCTGCCACACATCCCGGACATCCCCGGCATCGAGGAAGCCGAACGCTACACCGACTTCGACACCGACCCGGCCTCCTTCACCGGCCGGCGGGTGCTCGTCCTCGGCAAGGGCAACTCCGCGTTCGAGACCGCCGACTCCCTCATGGAGAAGGCCGCCGTCATCCACGTCGCCGGACCGCACTCGCTGAAACTGGCCTGGCAGACCCACTTCGTGGGCCATCTGCGCGCGGTGAACAACAACTTCCTCGACAGCTACCAGCTCAAGTCGCAGAACGCCGTCCTGGACGGCACCGTCGAGCGGATCGAACGGCGGCCGGACGGCGGCTACCGGGTGGAGTTCCGCTACGCCCGGACCACCGAACGGCTCCGCGAACTCCACTACGACCGCATCGTGGTCTGCACCGGATTCCGCTTCGACGCCTCGCTGTTCGACGTCGGCTGCCGCCCGGCCCTCGCCGTCGACGGCCGCTTCCCCGCCCAGACCTCGGCCTACGAGTCGGTCGACGTACCCGGCCTGTACTTCGCCGGTACGCTCACGCAGCAGCGCGACTTCAAACGCTCCACGAACGGCTTCATCCACGGCTTCCGCTACGGGGTGCGCGCCCTGCACCGCATCCTCGGCGCCCGCCACCACGCGACACCCTGGCCGGCCCGTACCCTGCCCGCCGCGCCGGAGGCCGTCGCCGACGCTCTCGTGGAGCGCGTCAACCGCTCCTCCGGCCTGTGGCAGCAGTTCGGCTTCCTCGGCGACGTGGTCACCGTCCACCAGGACCACGCCCTCTACCAGGAGGAGGTCCCCCTCGACTACGTCACCGACGGTGAACTCGGCCCCGCCGCACATCGGTTCGTCGTCGACCTGGAGTACGGGCCCGACCACGACCACGTCGACCCGTTCGACGTCACCGTGCCCCGCGTCAGCGAGAACGACCCCGAACACGCCATGGACGCCACCTATCTCCACCCCGTGGTGCGCCACTACCGCGACGGCGAACTCGCCGGGACCCACCACCTGGCGGAGAACCTGGAGAACGACTGGGACATCCCGGCCGTCCACCGGCAGCCGCTGGCCGCGTTCGTGAAGTCCTGCCTTGGCTGAGCAGTTCCCCGGCGCCGTCCTCGACCTCCTCGAAGCGGCGGGCGACCGCCCTGTCTTCGAGCACGGCGACCGGGTCGTCACCGGACACCGGCTGCTGGCCCTGACGGGGCGGGTGACGAACGGCCTGCGCGCCCGAGGCGTCCGCCCCGGCGACGGCGTCGCCCTGCTGCTCGGCGTCGGCCCCGAGGCGTTCGCCGCCGTCCTCGCCGCCCACACCGTTGGCGCCCGCGTCGTGGGCGTACGACCGGGCCTCACGCCACGCCAGCGCCAGCACGTGCTCACCGGCACCGCCTTCCGCGTCACCGACTCCCCGGACGGCGCGGCCGGTGCGCGGCCCGGCACCGTCCTCGCCCTGGACGACCTGCTCGCCACCGGGGACGACGGACGGCGCCCGCCGGTCTCGGCCCGGCCGCAGGACATCGCCCGGCTCCTGCACACCAGCGGCAGCACCGGCGTCCCCAAGGCGTGCGCCCAGACCTACGCCGCGATGACCGCGGCCTGGGCCGCGCACCCCGACCGCTGGCCCCCCGCCGTCCGCGAACTCGCGCCGCGGCTGGAACGGTTCCTCGTCTTCGGCACCCTGGCCAGCCAGGTCATGATGGAGTACGGGCTGCTCGCCCTCGCCGCGGGCGGCACCCTCGTCACCGCCGATGCCCCGGCCTTCCCCGACAGCTTGGTGCGCCACCGGGCCACCGGAAGCGTCATCACCGTGGCCCGCCTCACGAAGCTCGTCGCGAGCGTCCGGGCCCGGCCCGTGGACCTCGGCACACTGCGCGCCCTGATGGTCTCCGGCTCCCCGGTCGACGCCGCCCGGCTGCGCGAGGCGGCCGACGTGCTCGGACCGGTCGTCTTCCACGGCTACGGCCAGACGGAGACCGGCATGATCTCCATGGCCACCCCGGACGACGAACCCGGCTCGCTGGGCGTCCCCCCGGTCGACCTGGAGGTCAGGGACGACGAGGGGCGGTGCCTGCCGCCCGGAACGGACGGCGAACTCTTCGTGCGCACCCCCTCCCAGGGCTGCGGCTACCTGGGCGAACCCGCGCTGAGCGCCGAGGTGTTCACCGGCGGCTGGGTCCGCACCCGCGACCGCGGCCACCTCGACGCCGAGGGCCGCCTCTGGCTCACCGGGCGCGTCCGCGACGTGATCATCGTCAACGCCCAGGTGTACTACGCCGGTCCCGTCGAGCGGGTGCTCGCCACGCACCCGGCGGTGGGGGAGGCGTACGTCGTCGCCGTCCCCGACGACGACACCGGCGAGGCCGTCCACGCCTTCGTGGTGCCCGCACCGGGACGCCTTCCCCGACTCGGCGAACTGCGCGCCCTGGTCACCGCCGAGCTGGGCGAGGCCACCGCCCCGACCCGCCTCACCCTCCTCGACGAGGTACCGCTCACCCCCGCCGGGAAACCCGACAAGAGGCGCCTGGCGGAGGCTGGTTGACGGCTCATGGGTCCGTCAGCCGTACTGCCCGCCGGGCTCCGCCGACACGTGCCGCGCACGCGTCGGCGGAGCCCGGCCCCGTGTCAGCGCCCCTCCGGCACCCCCGGCGCGAGGGCCCCGGCGCGGGACGGGCCGAGGCGTGCCCGCTCCCGCCGGTCGATCCAGTGCAGCAGCGGGGTCGCCATCACGGTGGTGACGACGGCGACCACCACCAGCGCGCTGAACAGCGCCTGGGTCACGATGCCCGCCGCGAGGCCCAGATTGAGCGCGATGAGCTGCATCAGCCCCCGGGCGTTCATCAGCGCCCCCACCCGCAGCGCCACCGGCCCCGGCTCCCCGGCCAGCCGCGCGGCGAGCCAGCACGCGCCGAACTTCCCCGCCACCGCCACCAGCACGCACCCCAGGGTCAGCAGCAGCACCGGCCCCGAGCCCAGCAGGGCGAAGTCCGTGTTCAGCCCCGAGTAGGTGAAGAACAGCGGCAGGAACACCGTGCCCACCGGCTTCAGCGTCTCCACCGTGTGGTCCAGCCGCTCCGAGCGCGGGAAGACCAGCCCGAGGCAGAACGCCCCGAACACCGCGTACAGCCCGATCTCGTCGGTGTACCAGGCCACCAGGAACAGCGCGCCGACCAGCACCGGCAGCAGACTCTCGGGCGCCGCCCGCTCCGCGAGCCGCACGGTGCGGCCGTGCAGACGCGTCACCACCCCCAGCACCACGACGAGCCCCAGCGCACCGGCCACGGCCAGCGACACCAGCCCCGCGCTGCCCCCGGAGATGCTGAAGACACCCGCGAGCAGCACCCACGCCACCGCGTCGTCCACGGCGCCCGCACCGAGCGCCAGCGACCCGAACCGGGTCCCGGCCAGGCCCTGTTCGGCGATGATCCGCGCCAGCATCGGGAACGCCGTCACCGCCAGCGCCACCCCCACGAACAGCGCCGACACCACCAGCGGCACCCCCGGCGCGAGCGTGCCGGTCCGCTCGCCGACGGCGGCGACCAGCACCGCCCCGAGCACCACCGGCACCAGCACCCCGGCCGCGGACACCAGCGCGGCCGGGCGGGCGACCCCGCGCAGCCGGTCCACCCGGAAGTCCCAGCCGACATGGAACATGAACGCGACGAGGCCGATCTGCCCCACCACGTACAGGACCGGCCGCGACTCCGCGGGGAACAGCCGTGCCTCGACGCCCGGCAGGAGGGCGCCGAGCACCGAGGGGCCCAGCACCACGCCCGCGAGCATCTCCCCGACCACGGGCGGCTGCCCCACCCGCCGCAGCAGCCCCGAGACCAGCCGGCAGACGGCCAGGATCACCACGACGGCGAGGAAGAACACGGGGGCGAGCTCCGTCGGCTTCATCCGCCGTCACCTCCTGAGCGCGCGACCGGGCACCGGCCGGGCGGGAACCGTTCGAAGTAGCGTGCGGCGGGCCGCTGATGGCGGGCGTGCAGCACCATCACCGTGCCGAGCACGAGCTGCCGCACCCCCCGGGTGACGTCCTCCACGCCGTCGCGCACCCGCAGAAAGCCCCGCAGCGGCGCCAGCCGCCTGCCGGGCTCCAGGCCGCGCGGGACCATGAGGCAGGGCGCGCGGTGCGGGATGGACCGGGTGTGCGAGACCGCCGACTCCAGCCGGAAGCGGCCCAGCACCTCGCGCACGGCGGCCCGCAGCACCAGCGGCGACAGCCGCCACGCCGGACACGGCCGGTTGGCCGCCACCCCGAACGGGATGTGGTGGGCGTCCCTGGCGGACAGCGACGCCCAGCGGTCCGGGTCGAAGACGTCCGGCCGCTCGTAGCCCGTGGCGTGGTAGTCCGGGTAGCTGAAGCACACCACCGAGCCGCGCGGCAGCGTGGTGCGGGCGTCGAGCGGGATGTCGTCGGTGGTGATGCGGTGCGCGATGCCGAACAGCGGATACAGCCGCATCGTCTCGTCGAGCACCTGTGTCAGATACCGGTCGTCGCCCGGGTCGTCCGCGAGCCGCCGCTGCACCCGGGGATGCCGGGCCAGCGCCAGCAGCAGATGCGCGGTCGCCTCCGAGAGCTGCACGACGGCCGTGTTGAAGAACGTGCCCTGGAGGTAGAAGACCTGCTCCTCGGGCGAGAGCGAGGCGGGCAGCCGGTGCGGCACGTCACCGGCCGCCAGCCGCTCGCGCAGATACGCCGTCAGCCGCGCCCGGCGCCGCGGATGGCGCAGCCCCGTGCACTTCAGGGCGCTGATCACATCGTCGGCGTGCGCGGTGATCAGCTTTTGGGCGTGCGGCGGGCACGGCTCGCGGAACACCAGCCCGTAGCAGAACTCCGCCCAGGCGGGCATCACCAGGTCCCGCAGCCGCACCAGGCTGATCCGGTCCGCGGGCAGCGCGTCCAGGGCGGCGGCGACCGCGCGGGCGGCGCCCGCCGCCAGGTCGGCCGAGCCGCCGGCCAGGATCCGCCGGGTCGTCTCGGCCACGTCCTCGTAGCGCGCGCCCGGCTCCAGATGCTCCTGGTGCACCTCGGACCCCGGCGACAGCCAGTACCAGAACAGATCGGACAGACCCGCCCCGGCACTGCGGCCGTTCGCGGCCGGATGGGCGTACACCCGCTCGAACACCTCCGGCCCGTGGGCGGCGTTGGGCAGCGTCACGGCCCGGTCGTGGTTCACCTTCTCGAAGATGCGCACCCGCAGCGCCACCACGGCGCGCGGCAGCCACCACGTGTCCGCCGTCCGCCCGCCGCTCACCGCGTCCCGCCTCTCCGGACGACCATGTCCCGTGTCAGATCGGCGTTGCGGGCGCCGCCGCACAGGGCCAGCGTGTGGTCGTAGTCGTCGCGCAGTTCCGCGAGGACCCGCCGCACGCCCGCCTCGCCCTCGGCGGCCAGGGCCCACAGCACCGGGCGGCCCACCCCGGCCGCCGCCGCGCCCAGCGCGAGCGCGACGGCCACGTCGCCGCCCCGGCGCACGCCGCCGTCCAGCAGCACCGGCACCCGGCCCGCGACCGCCTCGGCGACCGCCGGCAGGCAGTCCACCGAGGCCGGTACGGTGTCGCACTGGCGGCCGCCGTGGTTGGAGACGACGATCCCGGCCGCGCCGTGCTCCACGGCGAGCAGCGCGTCCGCCGGGTGCAGGACGCCCTTCACCAGCACGGGCAGTGAGGTCGCGCCCAGCAGCCCGTCGAAGTCCCGCCAGGTCAGGGCCGGGGACATGGGGATGTCGGTGAGTCCGCCCGGCGGGGCGCCGGGCAGGTCCCGCATGTTCTCGGCGGCACAGCCGGGCGGCAGGTCAGTGAACCCGTTGCGCAGGTCCCGGGTGTGCCGTCCGAACACGGGGGAGTCGACGGTGACCACCAGGGCCGTGCAGCCCGCCTCCTCCGCCCGCCGCACCAGCGCCTCGGTGACCTCGTGGCGCGGATGCGGAGAGAGCTGGAACCACACGGCAGCGCCGGCCGCCGCCTCCCGCGCCGCCGCGGCCACCTCGCCCACCGCGACGGTCGCGGCCGTGCCCGTCACCAGGACGGCGCCCTCGGCGGCCGCGGCCCGAGCCGTGGCCAGCTCGCCGTCCGGGTGCATCAGCCGGTGGAACGCGGTCGGCGCGACCACCACGGGGCCCGCGCCGCGGGCGCCCGGCAGATCGACGGAGGTGTCCCGCCGCTCATTGCCGCGCAGCACCCTGGGCAGCAGCGCGTACCGGTCGAACGCCCGCTCGTTGTCGGCGAGGACGCGTTCCTCGCCCGCGCCGCCCGCCACATAGTCGTAGTGCACCGGGTCCAGGGTCCGGCGTGCCGTCTCGTGCAGCGCGCGCAGCGTCACGGCGCCACCGGGGCGGCCGGGCCGCGCCGGGCGGCGAGGAACGTGCGCAGCGGGCCCCGGTGCACGTCCTCGCTGTCCCACTCGTTCTCCAGGTTCTCCGCCAGATGGTGCTCGGCGACGTCCTCCCCGGCGCGGTACCAGCGCACCACCGGATGCAGATAGCGGCCGTCCAGGCCCGGCGCGTCCCGCCGCGCGGAGCGGCCCGCCGACACGTCGAACGGGTCCACCCGGTCGTGGTCGGCCCCGTACTCCAGGGTGACGACCGCGTACGCGGCCACCTCCCCGAAGTCCCCGGCGCGCACGGCCTGCGCCACGTGCCCGACCGGGACCTCCTCGGCGTGGCGCAGCGTGCCGTCCGGGGCGAGCAGCAGCAGGTCGCCGAGGACGCCGAACTGCTGCCACAGCGCGGAGGACCGGTTGACCCGCTCGATGATCCGGTCGACGGCCGCCCCGGTCTCCGGGCCCAGCTCCGCCACCGGCCAGGGCTCGCCGTGGTGGCGCCGGCGCAGCTCCCGGTACAGGGCGCGCACCGAGTAGCGGAAGCCGTGCACGAAACCGGTGGTGGACTTCTTGAAGTCGCGGCCCTGCGTCAGGGTCCCGGCGAAGTACAGCCCCGGCACGTTCACCGACTCACCGACCGGCGTCAGGGCGGGGAACCGGCCGTCGATCACCGTCTCGGGCGTACAGGTGGCGTCGAAGACCGACGCGTCGAACCGGAACCCGGTCGCGACGATCACCCGGTCGTAGCGCAGGTCCTTCACCACCTCGTCGGCCCGCTCGAAGGCCACCGGCACCCGGAAGCCGTCCCCGTCCCGCCGGATCTCCAGGACCCGCCCGTCCAGCAGCGCGTTCTGCGACTTGAGCTGGTAGCTGTCCAGGAAGTTGTTGTTCACCGCCCGCAGATGGCCCACGTAGTGCGACTGCCAGGCCAGGCGCAGCGAACCGGAGCCGACCAGGTGGATGACCGCCGCGGTCTCCATCAGGCTGTCGGCCGTCTCGAAGGCCGAGTTGCCCCGGCCGATCACCAGCACCCGCTGGTCCGTGAAGGACTCCGGGTCGGTGTCGAACGTGTCGTAGCGTTCGGCCAGTTCGATGCCGGGGATCGACGGCACGTTCGCGAGCGGCACCCCGGTGGCCGCCACCACGCGCCGCGCCCGCCAGGTCTCCCCGGCGGCACCGGTCACGGTGAAACCGTCGGCGTCGCGCGAGACGCGCTCCACCGAGGTGCCGTACCGCACGCGGACGCCGGTGCGCTCCGCGAAGTCCGCCAGATAGCGGACCATGTCGTCGGCCGCCGGGAAGTAGCGCCGGCTGTACCGGGTGAACAGCAGCTCGGGATCGTCGCTCAGCAGGGAGTTCCAGTCCATCCGCAGCCGCAGCTCCGGATCCTCGTAACCGGTGTGCACCTTGTTGGTCGAGATGAGGGTGCGGTGCCGGGGGAAACGGGTGAAGAACGCGCCCGGGACGCTGCCGCGCTCCAGGACCACGTAGTCCGCACCGGCACGCTCCAGGGAGGCGGCGAGCTGAAGTCCCGCGGGCCCCGCTCCGATGATCACGTAGTCATGCGCCATGGCCCGGAAGCTATCCAGCGGATTTCAGAGCGCTCTGAGATTCCCCGCCTACCGTTCCGGACGTGCTGACCACCACGGACACCGTCACCCTCACCGGCCCCCTCGCACCCGCCGTCCTGCGCCGCGCGGCCGAGCCCCTGACCGTCACCGTGGACGAAGCGGCCCGCGCCCGGCTCGACCGCGGGCGCCGCCTCTTCCGCGCCCTGCGCGACGGCGACGACGGCACCGGAGAGCGGCCGATCTACGGCGCCACCACCGGCTTCGGCGCCCTCGTCGGCTACCCGGGCCGGGCCGACGAGGCCGACCAGTGCGACAACACCCTCGCCCACCTCGGCGCCGGCCAGGGCCCCGACCTGCCGCACGGCATCGTGCGCGCCGCCCTGCTGGTGCGCGCCCGCTCCCTCGCCCAGGGCCTGTCCGGGGTCTCCGCCGAGGTCGTCGAACGGCTCGCGGCGATGTTCGCCACCACCTTCTCGCCCGCCGTGCCGCGCTACGGCTCCGTCGGCGCCAGCGGCGACCTCGTCCCGCTCGCCTACGCCGCACAGGCGCTGCGCGGCCGGGGCCACGCCTACGCGGACGGCCGCCGCATGCCCGCCGCCGAGGCGCTCGCCGCCACCGGACTGCGCCCCCTCGCCCTGGACGGCCGCGACGCCCTCGCCCTGGTCAACGGCACCTCCGTCACCACCGCCGCCCTGGCCCTGGCCCACGACACCGTCCGCACGGCCCACCGCGCGCTCACCGCCCTGACCTGCCTGCTGGCCGACCTGCTCGGCTGCGACCCGGGCTTCCTGGACGCCGGCCTGCTGCGCGCCTACGGCCACCCCGGCGCCGTCGACACCGGCACGCGCATGCGGCGCCACCTGGCCGGGACCACGCCGTCCGGCACCCGCCCGCTCCAGGAGCCGTACAGCATCCGCTGCTCCCCGCAACTGCTCGGCGCCGCCGAGGACGCGCTGCGCCACGTCGACGCGGTGATCGCCGCCGACCTGGCCGGGGTCAGCGACAACCCGCTGTTCTTCCCCGGCGTGGGGGACCCCGTCCACCCCGACCCGGCGGAGGGACGAGCGGTGCACGGCGGCAACTTCTTCGGGCAGCCCGCCGCGTTCGCCGCCGACCTGCTCGCCTCCGTCACCGCGCAGCTCGGCAATCTCGCCGAACGCCAGCTCGACCTGCTGGTGGACCCGGCCCGCAACGGCGGCCTCCCGCCCATGCTCGCCACCGAACCCGGCGCCCAGCACGGCCTCCAGGGCGTACAACTGGCGACCACCGCCTTCGTCGCGGAGATCCGCCGCTGCGCGACCCCCGCCGCCATGCAGAGCCTGCCCACGAACCTCCACAACCAGGACATCGTCCCGTTCGGCACCCAAGGCGCCCTGCGCGCCCACGACATGGCCGAACTGCTCGGCCTGCTGTGCGGCTCCCTCGCCCTCGGCCTGCGCCAGGCCGTCCACGTCGGTGCCAGACGGCCCACCGCGCCCCGGTGCGCCGCCCTCCTCGACGCCCTCAGCGCCGCGATCGACCCGGTCGACCCGGACCGGCCACTGGACGAGGACGTACGGACAGCGGCACGGCTGCTCGCCACCCACGCCATGCCCTGACCCCGCGGTCCGCGGCCACCGGCGGCGACGGCGCGCTCTGCGGCAGCCGCAGCGTGAACCGCGCGCCGTGCCCGGGACGGCCCGCCGCCACGACCGTGCCGCCGTGACTCGTGACCACCTCCCGCAGCAGGGCGAGCCCCAGCCCGTACCGGCCGCCGCCGCCCCGGTGGAAGCGCCGGAACAGCCCCTCGGCCTCACCGGCGTCGAAACCGGCGCCGGTGTCCGAGACCGTCAGCACCACCGTCGAGCCCGAACGGGACAGCGCCAGCTCGATCCGGCCGCCCGGCGGGGTGTGGGCGATGGCGTTGGCCAGCAGCTCCCCGACCGCCCGGCGCAGCGCGGACGCCACCCCGTCGACCCACAGCGGATACGGCGGCCCGTCCACCCGTACGGTCAGCCCGCGCTCCCGTACGCGCTCCGCCTCCTCGGCGGCCGCCGAGCGGACCAGGGCCGTCAGCTCCACCCGCCGCCGTGTCGCCCGCCACGCCGGTCCGGCCGCGAGCGTCGCCGACGACAGCAGATCGTCCAGCACCTCGCCGAGCCGTCCGACGGAGGCGACCAGCCGGACCAGACCCTCCCGGTGCGCGGGCGGCAGCCCCTCGGCCGCCGCCCGCCGCGCCAGCACCTGCGCCCGCGTGTGCACCCGGGTGATCGGCGTACGCAGCTCATGACTGGCGTCCGCCACGAACCGCCGCTGCCGGGCCAGCGCCTCCGCCAGCGGCGCCACCGCCCGGCGCCCGAGGACCGCGCCGGTGACGCCCGCCGCGGCGAGACCCACCGCCTCGGCCACCCCCAGCGCGAACCACAGATGGCTGCGGTCGGCGAGCGGGAACCGCAGGTCGAACACGGCCTGCACCACGGCGCCGTCGTCCCGGACCTGCGTGCGCACCAGATACACGGCGTCCCCGCTGCGCACCGTGCGCTCCACCGGCGCGCGGCCCCGCCGCACCCGGTCCAGATCGGTGCGCAGGGGGAATCCGGCCGGAGCGTTCGGCAGGACCGCCGCACCCGGGCCGTACAGCCACATGCACCCGGGCGGCCGCGACAGGTCGCCGTGCGCCGCGCCGAAGCGCACCTCGCGGCGCACCTGGTCGTCCTGCGCGTGTGTCATCACGGCGTACGCGACCCCGCCCACGACGGTGACCAGCAGGGTGATGATGGCCCCTGTGGTCCAGGCGATCCGCCGCCGCGCCCGGCGCACCGCCCCGTCGCCGCCGTGCTCCGGCTCCCTCACAACGCCCCCAGCCGGTAGCCCAGTCCGCGGACCGTGCGCACCGCCCTGCGGCCCAGCTTGCGGCGCAGGTAGTACACATAGGTGTCGACGATGGACGGCGCGTGCGCCTCCTCGAAGACGATCCGGCGCAGCTCCGCCCGCGAGTACACGGTGTCCGGGCGGCGGGCCAGCGCCCACATCAGCGTGAACTCCCGCGCGGCCAGGGCGATCCGCTCCCCGTCCGCCAGGACCACCTCGCGGCGCCCGACGTGCAGGCGGCCGGACCCGATCCGCAGCACATCGGTCGCCTCCAGCGATCTTCGGCACAACGCCCGTAATCTGGCGGTGAGTTCGTCCAGATCGAAGGGCTTGACCAGATAGTCGTCGGCGCCCGCGTCCAGACCGTCCACCCGGTCGTGCACACTGCCCATCCCGGTCAGCAGCAGCACCGGCGAACGCACCGGGCGCGACCGCAGCCGCCGCAGCAGATCGAGGCCGTCCACCACCGGCAGCCGCCGGTCGATGACGAGCACGTCGTACGTACGGGTGAGACCGAGGTGCAGGCCCCGCTGCCCGTCGGCCGCGACGTCCACCGCGTACCCCTCGTCCTCCAGCACCTCGATGAGCAGCCCGGCCAGCTCCCGGTCGTCCTCGACCAGCAGCAGCCGCCAGGGATCCCGCGTGTGCTCCTGAGTCACAGTGCCCTCCCTCGCCCCAAGTCTCACCTGTCAACGCCCTGGTGACACATGTGGGTTCCGGGCAGGCGTCCAGGAGACAGGGTGCCGCCGCACCGGCCCGCGACGGGCGGGTTCACGCCACCGCACACCTGTCGGCAAAACCCCGCAAGGCGGACACACACAGACACGGCACGGACCCTTGGACGCACACCTGAGGCCCGCCCCGGACGGTGCCGAAGCGGACCTCGTCGATGTCGGACCGGTCAGCCGGGCGGACGAGCGGCCGGCGCACGGACGTGTGCGGGGTCCGTGGGGGGGGCGGTCAGAACCAGTGCAGGCAGTGCGGGGCACGCTCGGCACGGAAGAGCGCGTCGGCGAGGGCGGCCGCGCCGGGGCGGTGGGCCCGGATGTGTCCGGCGCGCACGAGCGTGCTCGGGGCGGTGCCGCCGAGGTAGACGGAGCCCAGGTCGCTGATGTCCAGGAACAGGTCGGGATCCCGGTCCGTCGGGACGCAGTCGGCCTTGCCGTCCCGGACGGTCAGCAGGTGGCGGTCGTGCTCGCCGAGGAACGGGTCCTGGACGTCCAGGACGAGCTCGCCGTCCAGGGACCAGCCGCGTGCGGTCAGCGCGCGGGGGACGTCCAGCAGACGGACCCACAGCCAGTCGGTGTCGCCGCTCACCTCACCGGCGCGCAGGTCCGCGAGCTGCCAGCGCAACGGGTGACCGGGCGGGACGTGTTTGAACACGACCTGGGAGACCAGGTCGTGGCCGAGCACGAACCGTGCCAGGGCCGTGAAGACGGCGTCGTCGGTGGCGATGGTCTCGTCGACCGTCAGGGTGCCGGACTCGATCGAGTAGCTGGCGTACCCGTCCGGGACGCCGTCGGTGTCCCGGTGGACGGCGACGTAGCGCGGCGCCGGGGAGACGGGGGGCTGCCCCGCGCGCCGGGCCCACCAGCGGTGCGGCCGGGACAGCGCGCCGGGCTGGGTCCGGCGGTACCGGTCGTAGACCTCTTCCAGAAGCTCCCGGCACTCGGCACGGCGCAGGATCTCGACCGAGCCGCCGTCCGGTCCGGCCCCCGGTGCGCCGGTCACCGCGCCTCCCCGGGGAACGGCGAGGGCGGCCCGGTGGCGCGGCACCGTCAGCCGCGACGTGTGGGTGGCCGGTCCGTAGCCGAACCTGCGGTAGATCAGGGCCTCGGAGGCCAGCAGCACGGAGAGGAACTCCCCCCGCGCCCGCACCTCCTGGAGCTGATGACGCATCATCGAGCTGAGCACACCCTGGCGCCGGTGCGAGGGCAGGACGCCCACGGCGGTCACCCCGGAGACCGGGACGGGCCTCTCACCGGGCAGGGTCAGCTCGAAGGGGTACGTGGCGGCGGTGCCCACAGGCCGCCCGTCCGCTGTCCGGGCGAGCAGACAGCGCTCGGCCTCCAGCGCCGACCACCACAGCCCGCCGCCCTCGACCGGGGTCTCCGGGAAGTGCCCGAACGCCGCGTGGACGGTGCCGACGAAGGCGTCGAAGTCCTCGTCGGTCGTGGTACGGATATCCATTGCTGCCGCTGCCTCCTCGGGTTACCGACACCACGACTCGCGGTGTCTGCGCACAGTGCAGCCTCAGTCCGTGGCCGGAGCAAGCGCATGACGGCCGCCCCCGGATCGGCCGCCGCCGCGGCGAAGCCCACCGGCGACCGAGCCTAACCCGGGACCGCACCCGGCCCCGCACGGCCCGACCTCACCCGCCGCTGGAGGCAGGAGACGGCCGCAGCCGCCCGTGGCCTCTTCGAGCGGCGACGCGTACAGGGCGACCGGCGCCAGGTCGGTGTGGCCGTGCGGACAGGGATCCGCGACGTGCTGGTACCAGCCGCGCCGGTTCCGCATAGGTGTCATATGTGTGAGCACGGGCCGGGCGAGCGCGAACACCGTCGCCGTGAGCAGCAGCCCGGCCGGTCCGGACAGAGCGACGAGACGAGCCGTCACCCCGCCGGAGACCTCCGGTGCCGCCGCAGGACGGAGGGGCCGCGGTTCTGCGGACGTCTCCGCGCGGGAGTCCGAGCCGGGTTCCGAGGCGCTCGCCCCCGCGGCGCACGACGGTGTCCGTGCTGCGGCACTCACCGGATGACCGGACCGCACGGTCTGCTCGGCCGCCGGGCGGCAGCACGCTGCGTCTGCCACCCGACGACGCCGTCGCCGCCCAGGTCACGTCCGTCCGGCCGGCGCCGGCCCGGTCAGCCGTCGATGCGGTGCTGGCTCCAGAAGGAGGTGAGGTCCGTGCCGGTGGCGGCCTGGGCCGCCGCCTTGAACTCGGCCGTGGTCGACACGCCGTACCAGTGCGCGGAGGCGTAGTCCTTCAGCAGCTTCGTCATCGTGCTGTCGCCGATGAGCCGGCGCAGGTCGTGCAGGGCGCACTTGCCGTAGCCGTAGACGACGGTGGAGTAGCGCGAGGAGTGGGCGTCCCAGTAGGCCATCGAGTTGGTGATCTTCTCGGCGCCGGAGGCCCAGGAGACGCTGTTCCAGCAGTTGGTGCCGGTGATGCCCTGGGCCAGGTCGGTGGCGTAGTCGGTGAACGCCTCGTCCAGCCAGGGGCTGTTGTACTCGTCGTCGCCGACGATGCCGTACCACCACTGGTGGCCGATCTCGTGGGTGAGGGCGGTGGTGCTGACCAGGTCGAGGACGAAGCCGGGGTATTCCATGCCGCCGAACCAGTAGGTGTTGTCGATGACGGCGTCCAGCTCGCCGTAGGGGTAGGCGCCGAAGCGGGCGGCGTGGGCGTCGACGGCGCTCTTGGCGGTGCTCAGCATGGACTGGGCACTGGCGGAGCTGATGCCGGAGACGGAGTACACGTTGACCGCGACGCCGCCGGGCGAGGTGCCGGAGATCTTGCTGAAGGGCCCGGCAGCCCAGGCGAAGTCACGGACCTTGGCAGCGGTGGCCGTGGTGACCGTACGGCCGCTGGAGCCCGGGGTGTCGGCGGAGGTGCCGGTGGCCGGGACGAGCAGGCTGCTGGGGTGGTCGAGGGACACCTTGAAGTCGGCGGCCAGCGAGTAGAAGGACTCGCCGTTGTCGGTGTACGGGTCCAGGTGCCAGCCGGCGCTGTCGCGGACCGCGAGGACGGGCAGCGCGTTGCCGATGAAGTTGAACGCGCCGTCGTGGCCGAACCGGTCGGAGCCGCTGGGCACGGTGATGCCGAGGTCGAAGCCGACGGTGGCGCTCTGGCCCTGGGCGAGTGGGGCCGGCAGGTCGATCTTCAGGGCGGTGCAGGCCACGGAGAGGGCGCCTGCGGTGCCGCCGGTGACGTTGCCGACCTGGATCGGCATGGCGTCGCAGCTGCCGTGGTGGTTGTCCCACAGCCGCAGATAGACCTCGCTGAGCGCGGTGGCGGAGGCGTTGGTGAAGGAGACGCTCTCGTGGCCGTTCCAGACGGTGCCGGTGCTGTTGCTGCTCAGGCTGACGGTGTACGCGGGGGCCGCCGGTGTGCGGGTGGAGTCACCCGGCGGGACCGTGCCGCCGCCGGAGGTGTCCAGCGCGACGTCGTCGAGGACGAAGCTGGTCCGGAGGCCGGCGTCCTCGGTGCCGGTGAAGGACAGACCGACGGTCTGCCCGGCGTACGAGGACACGTCGACGGTCTTCCGGACGTAGCCGGTGTTCTTGTCCAGGTTCGAGTAGGTGGCCAGTGTGCTGCCGCCCAGCTTCACGGTGAGTCTGTCGTACGCCGTGGAGGTGGTGGTCTCGGCGGTGTCGACGTGCAGCCAGTAGCTCAGGGAGGCGGTGGAGCAGCCGGAGGGGATCGTGACGCTCTGGCTGAGGGTGTCGGTGCGGGAGCCGCCGGTGCCGTCCAGCCACGCGTAGGAGCTGCCGCCGTGAGCGGTCTGCCCGGAGCGGCTGGTGATCACGCCGGACGTGGACTGGGTCCACGGTGAAGTGCCGCTCTCGAAACCGCCGTTGGCAACGGCCTGGACCGGTGTGCAGGCGGCGGGGGCCGCGGCGGTGGCCGGCCGGGCGGCGGCGGAGGTGCCGGGCAGTACGAGCGCGGCCACGGCGGCGACGGTGAGCACACCGATGCCGAGGGCCTTGTGGGGGGTCGGTCTCACACGCTACTCCTTCTGCGGCGGCCGGGATCCCGGCCTGCTCGAATGCCGCCGGACCGGCTGGGGTGAGCCGGGGCGGCCGTGGGCATGGCTTGCGCGTTGCTGTGCTCAACAGCCCGTCGCAGCCCCTCTGGGGCCGGAGCCACGACTGCCAAAGAGTGGCAGCTCTGACCGGTGCATGCCAAGCTCTCGCGGGCGGTCGAGCAGGTTGTTGCAGAAGCAGGCCGGCCACCGCCGCTCGGCCGCCCTTGTGTGCACGGGGGAAGCAGGCCCGGCGCCGCCCGAGCACCCCCGTCCGCCAGCCGCTCCGGAGCCCCCGGATAGACTCGTGCGCATGGTCCGCTCGTCCCGCAGTGCAGCGAACCCCGGGCTGTGGCGGCGCGAGAAGGGCACCGTGGTGCGCCGGGCCGCCGCGATGCCCGCTCGGGCGCAGGACGCCTTCGTCATCACGGCCGGGCTGCATGTACCCGCCGTCCCCACGGAGTGGGCGCCGCACTCGCACGTCCTGCACGAACTCGTCTGGGTGCGCGGGGGCACGCTGACGTCCCGGGTGGCGGACCGCGTCTTCACCGTGTGCGAGGGGCACGGGCTGTGGCTGCCCGCCGGAGTGGTGCACGCGGGCCGGGCGACGGCCGGTGCCCGGTTCCACGACGCCTTCTTCGCGCCCGACCGCACACCGTTCGCGTCCGAGGAACCGCGGGCGATCGCGATGACGCCGCTGCTGGAGGCGCTGCTGACCCATCTGTCCCGCACGGATCTCGACACGGCGGCCAGGGCGCGGGCGGAATCGGTCGTCTTCGACGTGCTCCGGCCCTCGCAGCACCAGTTCGCGTTGCAGCTGCCCGGCGACCCGCGGATCGACACGATCGCCGAGTCCCTGCTGGACGACCCCGCCGACGGCCGGTCGCTGGAGGACTGGGCGGCCTGCCTGGGCCTGAGCGACCGCACCGTCACCCGGGCGTTCCGCCGGGCGACCGGACTGTCGTTCGCCCAGTGGCGGCAGGTGCTGCGTGTCCACCGGGCGCTGACGCTCCTGTCCGAGGGATTCGATGTGACGACCGTCTCCGAGACGCTCGGCTATGCGCAGCCCAGCACCTTCATCGCCGCTTTCCGGCGGGTGATGGGCACCACACCGGGGGCGTTCTTCGATTCGGCGGACCCGATGGACCCGACGGATCCCGCTGACCCGACCGGCCTGACCGGCGCGGGCGAGTCAGCCGAGGGCCGTACCGACGCGGCCTGACGCGGCCCGCCGCGGTGTCCGAAATTCCGTATCGGGTGTCCAGATCTCCTGATTGTCGACCTGGCGAGCGGAATATAACCTGCTCGGAGTTAGGTAACCCTTAGTTGTTGCTCGCCGCGCACGGCACCGCCGTTCGGGGAAGAGTCCGCTGCCCGGCCGGAGACGACCGGACGGAGGGTGCCACAGCCCTTGTCCCTCCGACCGTCCGGACCCGCCGATGCTCACAAGCCCCTCCCGGCCCGCCGGCCCCGCGGCCGACACCGGCCCCGCCACACCGGTGTCCGCCCTCACAGGGCACGACCTCGTGCTCCGCTACGGCGGCACCCCGGTCGTCCACGGCGTCTCCCTCGCCCTGGAACCCGGCCGTGCCACGGCGCTGGTGGGACCGAACGGCAGCGGCAAGTCCACCCTGCTGCGCGCGCTGTGCCGACTGCACCGGCTGGACGGCGGCCGCGTGGCGCTCGGCGCCGCCCCCGGACGGCCCGAGCGCGACACGGCCCTGCTCAGCGCCCGTCAGTTCGCCCGCGAGGTCACGCTGTTCTCCCAGTCGCGTCCCGCGCCGCAAGGGCTGACGGTCGCGGAGGTCGTGGCGTTCGGCCGCCACCCGTACCGGCGCGGCTTCGCCGGACCGAGCGCCGAGGACCGGAGCGCCGTCGAGCACGCGATGGGCGTCACCGGCGTACGGGACATGGCCGGGCGGCCGGTCGGGGAGCTCTCCGGCGGCGAGATGCAGCGCGTCTGGCTCGCCGCCTGTCTGGCCCAGGACACCGGCGTCGTCCTGCTGGACGAACCGACCAACCACCTGGACCTGCGCTACCAGATCGAGACCCTCGACCTGGTGCGCGACCTCGTCGAGGACCACGGCATCGCGGTCGGGATCGTGCTGCACGACCTCGACCACGCGTCCCGCGTCGCCGACACGCTGGTCCTGATGTGCTCCGGCCGCGTGCACGCGGCGGGCGCCCCCGTCGACGTCCTGACCGCGGAGAACATCGGCGAGGTCTACGACATCCGCGTCGAGGTCGCCCTCGACCCGCGCACGGGCCGACTGCGCATCGACCCCCTCGGCCGCCACCCCGCCTGAAGCGGCGCGACCGCCCTCGTACCAGAAGCGGCGCGACCGCCCCCCTGTACCAGTAGCGGCGCATCCACCGCCGTGACGCGCCCACGCGCCTACGCGCCATCGCGACAACGCGACAACGCAAGAAAGCAAGAAAGAGGAATCTCCATGAACCGTGCCCACCGCCTGGCGGCGTCAGCCACCGCGGGGCTCTTCGCCCTCGCCGCAACGGCCTGCGGCACGACCGCCGTCGACAAGCCCGAGGCGGCGGGCAGCGCCACCGCGAGCGCGACGCCCGTCTCGAAGAGCTGTGCCCAGGACACCACGACCACCTCCACGAAGCCGGTCTCCTTCAAGGACGGCGTCGGCCGCACGGTGAAGCTCGACAAGCCCGCCCGGCGGATCGCGGTCCTGGAGTGGCAGCAGGTCGAGGACGCGCTGACCCTGTGCGTCACCCCCACCGCCGTTTCCGACGCGAAGGGGTACAGCACCTGGGTCAGCGCGGAGAAGCTCCCCGCCGGGGTCACCGACATCGGCACCCGCGAGGAACCCGACCTCGACACCCTCTACGCGGCGAAGCCCGACCTGATCGTCGTGGAGGCGTTCAAGCCCGACGACGAGATGATCAAGAAGCTGGAGAAGCGGGGCGTCCCCGTGATGGCCACGAAGGGCGCCGACCCCAAGGACCCGATCGGCAACATGCGGAACGTCTTCAGCATGATCGGGGAGGCGACGGGCCGCACCGAGCGGGCCGACCAGGTGCTCAAGGAGTTCGACGACCACCTCGCCAAGGCCAAGCAGCAGGTCACCGACGCGAATCTGCCGACGAAGGACTTCCTGTTCTTCGACGGCTGGCTCGAAGGCGGCAACCTCACCGTCCGTCCCTACGGCAAGGGCGCGCTGTTCACCGAGATCGGCGAGCAGCTCGGCATGAAGCCGGCCTGGACCGAGGCCGTCAACAAGGCACACGGGGACGGAGGCGTCGATCCCTCCTACGGCCTCGCGCAGACCGACGTCGAGGGACTCACCGCCGTGGGCGACGCCAACTTCTTCTACGCCAACGACGAAGGCGCCGGCGGCTACGTGGCGGCGTTGCAGAAGAACCCGATCTGGAAGACCATCCCCGCCGTCAAGGAAGGCCGCGCGCACGCCTTCCCGGCGCGGGTGTGGGGCGCCGGCGGCCCGCGCTCCTGCGAGCAGGCCATCGACGCGTACGTCGACGTCCTCGACAAGAAGTGAACGCCCTTCAGGAAACGGTGACCCGGACGGGCACGCCGCCGCGCGCCGAGCGCGGCGGCGGCCCCGCCGGAGCGGCCGTCCTCGCGGTGCTGCTGGCCGCCACCGTACTGGTGGGCCTGTGGCATCTGACCCAGGGAACATCCGGCGTCGGCGTCGGCGACCTGGTGCGCTACCTCGCCGGGGAACGCGACGGCGGCGGGGCGCCGGTCGCCGAGATCATCACCGGCTCGCGTCTGCCGCGGCTGTTCGCGGGCGTGGCGGTGGGCCTCGCCCTCGGCTGCGCCGGCGCGCTGCTCCAGTCCGTCACCCGCAACTCGCTCGCCTCCCCGGACACGCTCGCGGTCACGGCCGGGGCCTACTTCACGCTGTCGCTCGTCGCGGCCGCCGGTCTCACCGTCCCGCTGTGGGCGTCGGGCGCCGTGGCCTTCACGGGCGGGCTGGCCGCGGCGGCGCTCGTACTGCTCCTCGCGGGCCGGGCCGCAGGCACCACGGGCACCCGGCTGATCCTCGCCGGTTCGGCGACGGCGATGGCGCTGGACGCGGGGACGTCGATGCTGCTCATCCTGTTCAGCCAGAACACCACCGGCCTCTTCGCCTGGGGGAGCGGCTCGCTCGCGCAGCTGAACATCGACGCCTCGGTACGGGCCTTCCCCGTGGTGGCCGTGGTGCTGTGCGCCGCCCTCGCGCTGTCCAGGAGACTGGACGTGATGGGCCTCGGCGACGACGCCGCCTCCGCCCTGGGCGTGCCGATCCGGTCCACCCGTGTCGCCGCCGTGCTCTGCGCGGTGGTGCTGACCGCCACCGCGGTGACCCTCGCGGGCCCCATCGGCTTCGTCGGCCTCGGCGCCCCCGTGCTGGCCCGGCTGCTCGCCGGACGGGTCCGGGCCCTGCGCAGACACCTGTACCTGGTGCCCGCGGCCGGGCTGCTCGGTGCGCTGCTCGTCCTGCTCGCGGACGCCTCGCTGCGCGCGGTGCAGGGCGCGGACGGCGCCGCCTCCATCCCGACCGGCGTGCCCACGGCACTGCTCGGCTCCGTGGTGATCGTGGTCCTCGCGCTCCGCCTGCGCGACACGGGCGGGCTGCGGCAGACACCGCACACACGGGTCGCGGTACGGTCGCGTCGTGCGTTCGTCCTCGTCGTGTGCGCCGCCACGGCGCTGCTGGCGGGCGCGATCCTCGTCGCGGTCCTCGCGGGAAGCCTCTGGCTGCGGACCGGCGACCTCGCGCTCTGGGTACAGGGCGCGGCCCCGGACCTGATCGGCCAGGCGCTGGACGACCGGGTCCCGCGGGTGACGGCAGCGGTCGTCGCCGGAGCGGCGCTCGGACTGGCCGGGTGCGTCGTGCAGAGCGCGGTGCGCAACCCCCTGGCGGAGCCGGGCGTGCTCGGCATCACCTCGGGAGCCGGACTGGGCGCGGCGGCGGTCGTCACCTCCGGCCTGCCCGGCGGGCGGGTGCTGCTGATCGTGGCCGCCGTCGTGACCGGGCTGGCCACGTTCGCGCTGATCGCCCTGCTGTCCTGGCGCGGCGGCTTCCTGCCCGACCGGTTCGTGCTGATCGGCATCGGCTGCGGATACGGCCTCAGCTCCGTCACCACGTTCCTCCTGCTGCGCGCCGATCCGTGGAACACGCCCCGGATCTTCACCTGGCTCTCCGGTACCACCTACGGCCGCACGCTGTCCGACGTCGTACCGGTCGCGGTCGCCCTGCTCCTCGCGCTCCCGGTGCTGCTCGCCCTGCGCGACCGGCTCGACCTGCTCGCCGTCGACGAGGACACCCCGCGGATCGTCGGCGTCCGCCCGGAACGCGCCCGCTTCACCGTCCTCGCGATCGCCGCGGTGCTCGCCGCGCTCAGCGTGGTCGCCGTCGGCGTGGTCGGATTCGTGGGTCTCGTCGCCCCGCACCTGGCCCGGTCGCTGGTGGGCGCCCGGCACGTCCGCGCGATCCCGGTCTCGATGCTGCTCGGCGCGCTGCTGGTCTGCGTGGCCGACGCCCTCGGCCGCACCCTCATCGCCCCGTCCCAGCTGCCGGCCGGCCTCATGGTCGCCCTGGTCGGCGCGCCGTACTTCGTCTGGGTGCTCCGGCGGTCGCGCGCATGAGGCGGGACACCGACGCAGGCACACCACAGCGAGACCCGTCGCGGCGAGGCACACCACAACGAGACACACCACAACAGGAAACAGCACAGCAGGAACCACCCGTGAAGAAGAGCACCGTGGACCAGCGCATCGTCCTCCCGTTCGTGCCCGACGCGCCGCCGCCCCCGCTGCGGCGGCTCGGCCCTCCTGAAGTACTGGAGCGCTGGCGCACGACCGACCGCGCCTCCCAGGCCCCGCACCTCGTGGCCGTCCCGGACGCCGACGGCGAGACGTGGAGCGCCGCCGCGCTGGTGACGGCGCGCCCGCACGCGTCCTATCTGAAGATCGTCGACGCGGTCGGCGACGTCCCGGCCGCCGTCGCCGCGGTCCTCGCCCACGCACGCCGCCAGGGACTCGCGCAGGTCAAGTGGGAAGGCTGGACGGCGAGTCCCGAGACCGCCGCCGCCGCGGGCTTCACCCCGCTGCGCCCCCCGCTCGCGCAGGCCGCGAACGCGGTGGGTCCCGACACCGGCTACGTCCGCTGGCTGGCCGGTGACCCGGTGGCCGAGCCCCCGTACTACGGCCAGACCACGCACTTCACCTGCGGCGCGGTCACCGCCCTGGTCGCGCAGGCGCACGCGGGCGCGCTGCCGCGGGAGGCCCTGGACCGCGAGCGGGAACTGACACTGTGGCGCGGCGCGACCAACTTCCCCGCGTGCGAACCCGTCGGACTGGGGGTCGCGGTGCGCCGGGCGTGGCCGGCGTCCCCCGTCACGATCCACCTCGACACGGACCGGCCCGTCCTGCTCGACCATCACCCGGAGCACGAACGGGAATGGCGCGCCCTGCTCCAGCACGCCTCACGGACGGACGCCGAGCGGACCGGCGTCCCGGTCGACCCGCGCCACCTCCCCATGGCGGAGATCCGGAACGTGCTCGGCCGAGGGGAACAGGTGCTGCTCCTGGTCTCGCTGGCCGCGATGCAGGGCTTCGACGTCCCCCACTGGGTGCTGTGCCACGGGACCGTCCCCGGCGCCGTCGTGATCGAGGACCCCTGGACCAACGCGGCCACGGGCGACACCTGGCTCGACGCACACCTGCTGCCCGTCCCCGACGCGTCCCTCGACGCGATGTCGGAGCTCGCGCCGGACGGCTTCCGCGGGGCGGTGACGATCGGCGCACCGCAAGGGCGTTGCTCGCCCACGTCCGAGCGCTCCGTCCGCTGAGGCCGAGGCTTCCCCCGTTTCCCCGGTCGCCGCCCGCCGCAGGCGCTTCTGGTAGGGCTGGCCCCACCCCCGGACGGTGGTCCGCACCAGGGTCCGCGGCCCGCCTCGGCCGATACCGTGACGTCACTCGCGGCGAAGCGCGCGGAACGTCTCCGGCCCGGCGGGCCGGCCCCATGCGGACAGGAAAGCCCCCCGATGTCGATTGCCTCCCCCTCCCCACGTCTTCTCCCCGCGCTCTCCCGGCGCGGCATCACCGGGCTGAGTGTGCTGTCCGGTTTCTTCGTGGTGGCGTTCCTTCTCGCCCCCAACGCGCTGGCGCGGACCTCCGTCAACACCGAGAACGTCGCCCGCGTCTTCCGCGGCGGTTTCGTCACGTACTGGAGATCGGGCGACAGCCGGTTCACCGGCGATCTGGACGGCGCGGTCACCTACTGGTTCCACTACCACTTGGTCAAGGCCGCCGTCTCCGTCCTGCTGCTCCTCAGCCTCGGCCTGCTGAGCGCCGTCCTGTGGAACGCCTTCCGCCGCAGCGGCGGCCGCGTCCGCGCCGCCTCCGCCACCGGGACCGGGCTGCTCGCGCTGGTCGCCCTGGTGGCCGCGATGGCCAACGTCCAGGGAGCGGCGGCCCCGTTCGCCTCGCTGCTCCCGATGCTGACCAGCGGATCCCCCCGTGGCGAACTCGCCGCCACCCTCGCCCAGGTCCAGCAGCGACTGCACGACGACCCGGGAGCGTACGGCCGTACGTCGCAGCCCCTGGACGCCATGGTCTCCCAGTTCGCCGTCTACCACGCCGTCCTGGCCGCTCTCGCCGCGGCCGTGGCGCTCGCGTTCCTCGCCGCGAGCGTGCCCGCCTGGCGCACCCTCCGGCGGTCCGCCCCGGCCGACCGGCGTGTGCGGCGCATGGCGGCGTGGCTCGGCGGCTCCAGCGTCGTGCTGGCCTTCACGTTCGCCGTCCTCGTCTTCGCCAACGCCAAGAACGCGCTGGACTCGACCGGGGCCCTGACAGCTTTCTTCGGCGGGCCGTGGTGACACCGAGCGGCAGCACGCTCCGTACCACCGGCGAGCACTTCGCCGGTGGCGGTGCTACTGCGCCCGGTGGGCGGCGGCGACATCCAGGACCCAGGTGACCCCGAAGCGGTACCCACCGGTGTGCTGTTGGCAACAGCACGTCCGTACCACGTGTCGCACCCCTTGCCCGACGAGTCGGCCGCATCCTATTTTACTCCGCAGTAAGTTTACTTAGGAGTAAGGGGATTGCCTTGGCCGCCTATCGCACTGTCCTGGTCGGCACCGACGGCTCGGAGTCGTCGTTCGCCGCGGTCGAGAGGGCGGCCCGGCTCGCCGCCGCCTGCGGGGCCGAACTCGTCGTCGCCTGTGCGTACACACCCCTGCGCGGCCCTGAACTCGACCTGGCCAAGGATCAGTTGGGAGCCGAGGCATATCAAGTGGTCGGCTCCGCGCCCGCCGAGGACACCCTGCGGATCGCCCGGGACCGGGCCCGCGCGCAGAAAGCGGCCCGTGTGCGGACGGTCGCGGTCCGGGACGAACCGGTCGCCGCGCTCGTGCGGGTCGCCCAGGAGTGTTCGGCCGATCTCCTGGTCGTCGGGAACCGGGGACTGCGCTCGCTCGCCGGCCGCATCCTGGGCTCCGTCCCCGCGGACGTCGCCAGAAAAGCCGGGGTCGACGTGCTAATCGTCCACACCACATGAGTGCGCCAGAGCAGGCGGAGGAACCCGGCACTTCCTCCGGCATCGACGAACTGCAACGCAGCGTCGAGGCGTTGCTGCTCGGCGGCGGCCGCACCTGGACGAGGCGGGAGGTCGCCGAGCGGGTCGGGACAGGGGCCGAGCGCACCGTGGAGATCTGGCGCGCGCTCGGGTTCCCCGTGGTCGACGACGACGCGCGCGTGTTCACCGACGCCGACATCGAGGCGCTGCGCGCGGGGGAGCGGATGATCGGTGCCGGACTCATCACCGCGCAGAGCGAGGCGATGATGGCACGCGCCCTCGGACACCATCTGTCCCGCCTCGCCGAGTGGCAGGTGTACACCCTCTGGTCCTGGATGAACCGCGCAGCGGACGCGCCCCTGGACGGAGGGGAGTTGATGGCCCGCGCGGCGGCACTGCTGCCGGAGATGGAACTGGTGCAGCGGCATGTCTGGCGCCGCCATCTCGCGGCCTACGCCGAACGGATGCTCGCCGAGGCGGAGGAGACCGGCCCGGCACGAGGACCGGCACGGGGGAAGGACGAGCCGGACGGCCCGGCCCGGGGCGGGGCGGTGCCTCCCGGCGAGGGCGCCGACGTCCGCGACCTGGCGGTGGGGTTCACCGACATGGTCGGCTACACGCGCATGACCCGTGGGCTGGAGAGGGGCGAACTCCTCAAGGTCCTCGACCGGTTCGAGACCCTGACCGGCGACGTGGTCGCCGACGGCCGGGGACGGGTGGTGAAGACCATCGGCGACGAAGTGCTCTTCACGAGCGAATCGGCGTCCGCGGCCGCCGGCATCGCCCTGGAACTCACCGCCCGCGCCGAGGCGGAGCGGATACTGCCGGACGTGCGGACCGGGCTGGCCCACGGCGCCGTCCTCACCCGCTTCGGCGACGTCTACGGGGCCGTGGTGAACATCGCTGCCCGGCTCACCGCGGTGGCACGCCCCGGCACCGTCCTCGCCGACACGGCGTTCGCCGGGGAACTCGCGGGGGAGGAGGCGTATGAACTCAAGGTGCTCCGCCCGGTGTCGGTGCGCGGGTACAGCAGACTGCGCCCGGTGCTGCTGCGGCCGGCCCCGGCCCACCCCGCCAGGAGCCCGGGAAGCGGCGGCCGGTGAGGACGTCCACCCGCCGTACCCGGCGCGTCAGGTGGTGGGCGTACACGTGGTACGCGCGGACATGAGGAAGGAGGTGCACGGCGTGCCGTGCACCAGCACGGGCGGACCCCTGCTGCCCGGGCAACGCCACGCCGCGCTCAGCCCTGCTTGGGCGCCGTGATGGGCATCAGCCGCAGTGTGAAGGAGTGACCGGCCGGATCGGCGTACCCGCGCTCCTCGTACGGGCCCGCCGGGTCCTTGGTCTCGACCGGCCGGCCGCCGAGGCCCACCACCCGCCGCTCGGCCTCGTCCATGTCCTCGACGTAGAAGACCAGATGGGCCTGGAGGGAGTTCTCCGGGCGCGGCCAGCTGGGCGAGGTGGCGTTCAGGTCACGGCGGAAGGCCAGCCGCAAGCCGTCGGCGCCGCGCACCTCCACCAGGTTGGCGGAGGCCTCCGTCTGCTCGCCCTCCAGCAACTGCTCGTAGAACGCGGAGAGTTTCTCGGGTTCGGCGCAGTCGAGGACCACGACACCCGCCTTCACCACTGCCATGCTTCCTCCCAGGGACGGTCTGCTTCTACGGATGTCCGCTGCCGCCGGATTCAGTCCGCGGACGGCGGCGTGAGTCCGCCGCCCGGCCGCCGGACGCCGTCCGCGCCGGGCGCCAGGTCGCGATCACCACGGACAGGCAGGCGCAGCCGGCGCGGCGCGCGGAGGCGTACGGTCACACTCCCGTGGTGGAACCGGGCCGGATGATCATCAACACCGTGACGGCGGCCCAGAGCAGGTTGAAGACGCCGGTGACCATGGCGAACCGACCGGGCTCCCAGAGGAGTCGGTCCGGTGGGACGTCCCCCTCCGTCCCGGCCAGCGCCCGCTCCTGGGCGGGCAGGATCAGCAGGCCCAGGACACCGGCGGCCGCCGCGGTCAACAGGATCGAGACGATCAGCCAGGCGTCGCCGAGGACACCGAGACCGCCGGCCGTGGCGAGGCCGAAGAGGGGGACCGCGACGCCGATGCCCGCGTAGACCCGGCAGACGCGGTGCAGCGTCCGCAGGGTCGTGAGGGCGTCCTGATCGCCGGGAGCGCGGCGCAGCGCCGCGGGAAACATGCTCGCGGCGACGGTGACCGGCCCGACGGTGACGAGGGCGGCGAGCACATGCAGGGACAGGAGGAGTTTGTTCACGCCCGCCGCTCCAGCGCGGACCGGCGTTCGCCGGTGACCTTCGAGGCCGGAAGGCGGCCCGCTCCGGAGGTGCCCCGGAGGGTGTGGCCGTCGACCGTGGCGCCGAACGCCGGGGTCAGCCGCATGGGCTCGGTGCGGGCCTGCGGCCAGGTGAGCCGGTCGCCGTCGAGGACGACACGGGTGAGGGGGAGCTCCTCACCGGCGCCGTACGCGGTTCCGGTCAGGACGAACAGCTCCTCGACGGCGTGGGCGATACGCGGACCCGGCTCGCGCTCCGGCAGATGGAGCCCGAGGTCCGGCCCCGGGTCGAACAGGACGGTCCGGATGTGCATGGAGGCGTTCCTTCGGAGGTGTTCCGGCTGTGCTGCCACAGCAGTCAACCCTCCGCCGGTCCGCTCGCCCAGTGGCACAAGTGACAGGCTTCGACGAGAAAACGCCAAGGGCTTCCCAGGGGCTTTCGGAGTGCGGTGACCTGGACCCACCCGGGCACCGGCCCGGGAGCACCGTTCCGTGAGGAGACAGGTTCCGGTCATGCACACCGTCGCGGTTCTCGCGCTGGATCAGGTGATCCCGTTCGACCTGTCCACCCCGATCGAGGTCTTCTCCCGGACGCGTCTGCCCGACGGGCGGCCCGGCTACCGGGTCCGGGTGTGCGCCGAGCGCGACGAGACCGACGCCGGGGCCTTCACCCTGCGCGCCCCCTGGGACCTGGCGGTCCTCCAGGACGCGGACACCATCGTCGTGCCGGGCGTCGCCGACGTCACCGCCCCGCTCTCTCCCGCCGTGCACGACGCGCTGCGGTCGGCGGCTGCCCAGGGCACGCGGATCGCCTCCCTCTGCGTGGGCGCCTTCCCCCTGGCCGCCACCGGGCTCCTCGACGGGCTGCGCGTCACGACCCACTGGCGGGCGGCCGGGCGGCTGGCCGAACTCCACCCGGACATCGAGGTCGACCCGGACGTCCTCTACGTGGACAACGGCCAGTTCCTCACGTCGGCCGGCGCCGCCGCCGGCCTGGACCTGTGTCTGCACATGATCCGCCGTGACTACGGCTCCGCCGTCGCCGCCGACGCCGCCCGGCTGTCGGTGATGCCTCTCGAACGGGAGGGCGGGCAGGCGCAGTTCATCGCCCATGACCACGTTCCCGTGCCGCGGGGCTCCGAGTTGGACGCGCTGCTCGCCTGGCTGCGGGAGAACCTCGCCCGCGACCTCACTCTGGCCGACATCGCCGAGCGGGCCGGGACCAGCACCCGCACCCTGATCCGGCGCTTCCGCGACCAGACCGGCACCACCCCGCTGCAATGGCTGCACCGAGCCCGCGTCCGCCAGGCGCAGCACCTCCTCGAAACCACGGAGCACTCCGTCGAACGCATCGGCGGCCAGGTCGGCTTCGGATCGTCCACCACCTTCCGCGACCGCTTCAAGCGCACCACCGGTGTCAGCCCGCAGACCTACCGGCGCGCGTTCGGCTGAGCCGGGGCGGGGCAGCCGCCGCCCGACCCGGCGGGCGGCACCCCGAGACCGGCACAGGAACCTGGTGACGCACCTCACGTGGGGTGCCGGGAGCGGGACCGCTCGCGTGTCCGACTACTGACAGGACACCGCGGAACACCGCGCTTCCCCGGCCGTGCGATCAGGAGCCACAGTGAGCCAAGTCCCCCGAGCCGACAGCGTCTTCCCCCCCTCCTCCGATGGCCGGGGACGGCGCGGGGCGCCGCCGGCCGCCCTGTGCGGCTTCGTTCTTCTGCTGGCACTGATGTCCGGTGCCGCGTACGCCGTCGGGCACAGCGTGGGCCCGGTCGCGCCGGGCATGCACGGGACCGGGAGCGGCGGATCAGACGGCCGGGACGGCTCCGGTGACATGGGCGGCATGACCATGGAGCACGGGAGCGGCGGCTGATGGGCGCCGGAACCGTGCCGTCCCTGACGGTCACCGACATCGCGGTCGGCGGGATGACGTGCGCCGCGTGCGTACGGCGGGTGGAGAAGAAGCTGGCCGGGCTCGACGGGGTCGTGGCGAGCGTCAACCTCGCGACGGGCAGCGCCCGGGTCAGCCACCCGGCGGACATCAGCCCGCTGCGACTGGTGGCGGCCGTTCGACAGGCCGGATACACGGCGCGGCTCCCCGATCCGGAGACCGGGGAAGGACGGGACGGCGACGAGCGGTCCGACGCGGAGCGTGTCGAACGGCAGCGGCTCGTGGTCGTGGCCCTGCTGTCGCTCCCGGTGCTCGTCCTGTCGATGGTGCCGCCGCTACAGTTCCGCGACTGGCAGTGGCTGTGCTTCGTGCTGGCCGCGCCGGTCGCCCTGTGGGGTGCGTGGCCCTTCCACGCGCGGGCGGTGCGCGGGGCCCGGTACGGCGCGGCGACGATGGACTCCCTGGTCTCGCTCGGGGTGGCCGCCTCGTTCACCTGGTCGGTGTACGCGCTGTTCCTCGGCGGCGCGGGCCGGGCCGGGATGCGGATGCCGTTCACCCTGGTGCCGTCCGGCTCCGACGGGGTCGCGCACCTGTATCTGGAGGCGGCGGTCGGGGTGCCGCTGTTCGTGCTGACGGGGCGGTTCCTGGAGGCGCGTGCGCGACGGGGCACAGGCGCCGCGCTGCGGTCACTGGCCCGCCTCGGCGCCAAGGACGTCGCGGTCCGCGAAGGCCGCGGCGAGCGGCTCGTCCCGATCGGGGAACTGAGGGTGGGCGACACCTTCCTGGTACGCCCGGGAGAGCGCGTCGCGACCGACGGGGTGGTGGTGGAGGGGAGTTCGGCGGTCGACCAGGCCCTGGTGACCGGCGAGAGCGCGCCGGTGGAGGTGGGGCCGGGAGAACGCGTGATCGGTGGTGCCGTCAACGCGGGCGGGCGGCTCCTCGTACGGGCCACCTCGGTCGGGGCGGACACCCGACTGGCGCGCATCGCCCGCTCGGTGGCCGACGCGCAGACCGGGAAGGCCCGTGCCCAGCGCCTCGCGGACTCCGTCGCCGGAGTGTTCGTGCCGGTGGTCCTCGCGCTCGCGGTGACGACGCTGGGCTTCTGGCTGGGTGCGGGAGCGGGGGCGCAGGCGGCGGTCACTGCGTGCGTGGCGGTGCTGGTGGTGGCGTGTCCGTGCGCGCTGGGGCTCGCCACGCCCACCGCTCTGCTGGCCGCGACCGGCCGGGGCGCGCACTTGGGCGTGCTGGTGACCGGGCCGCGAGCGCTGGAGGGGCTGCGGCACATCGACACCGTGGTGCTGGACAAGACCGGCACGCTGACCTCGGGACACATGAGTGTCGCCGCCGTCACGGTGATACCGGACGGACCCGCGCGGGAGGAGGTGCTGAGGCTGGCCGCGGCGGTCGAGGACGCGTCCGAGCACCCGGTGGGCCGCGCGATCACCGCGCACGCGGTGGGTGTGCCGGCCGCCGGGACCGTGCCCGCCGGAGCCGGGACCCTGCCCGCCGTACGGGACTTCGAGGCGGTACCCGGCTTCGGGGTCCGCGGCCGGGTGGAGGAACGTCTCGTGGAGGTGTGCACCGCCACCGTTGATCTCCCCGACGCGCTCGTGGACGCCCTGCGTTCCGCCGAGAAGGCCGCGCACACCGCCGTACAGGTGTGTGTCGACGGCGCGCCCGTGGCACTGATCGCGGTGGGGGACGTGGTCCGCGCGGGCAGCTACCGGGCCGTGGACCGGCTGCGCCGACTGGGTGTGCGTCCGGTCCTCGCCACCGGCGACCGCGAGGCCCCGGCCCGAGCGGTCGCCGCGGAACTGGCCATCGGCACCGTCCACGCCGCCTGTTCGCCCGAGGACAAGGCGGCGCTGGTCACCGCCCTGCGGGCCGAGGGGCACCGGGTGGCCGTCGTGGGCGACGGCGTGAACGACGCGGCGGCGCTCGCCTCCGCCGACCTGGGGATCGCGATGGGCGCGGGCACGGACGTGGCGATCGGCGCCGCGGACGTGACGCTGGTGCGCGCCGACATCGAGGCGCTGGCCGACGCGGTCCGCCTGTCCCGTACGACACTCGCCACGATCCGCGCCAATCTGGTGTGGGCGTTCGGCTACAACGCCGTCACCGTGCCGCTTGCCATGGTCGGCCTGCTCGATCCGATGCTCGCCGCCGCGGCGATGTCGGTCAGCTCGGTGCTGGTGGTCGCCAACAGCCTGCGGCTGCGCACCTGGCAGCCCGTGCCCGCCGCCGCCCGCAGAACGCACACGTCCCGGCAGCGGGCGAGGAGCGACTGGTGAGCATATCCGCACCCGGGACCGCGTCGGCTGCCACGACGGTGCGGCGCCTGAGGGCGTCCGCCCTCGCCGCCGCCGCTCCCGTGGCCGCGTGTCTGGTCGCGCTCGGCGCGCTGACCCTCTGGACCACGCTCGGCGGTGCCGGTTCGCCTCCCGACCTCGGCGTGACCCGGGCCCGCGTCTTCCGGCCGACCGGCGGCACCCCGGACACGGCCGCGTTCTTCCGCATCACGAACGAGGGCGGCGCGGCGGACGAGCTCGTCGAGGTGACGGCGCCGTCGGTGCCCGACGGCATCGCGCTCAGCCGCCACCGGATGACGCCGGACGGCGCGGCCTACCGGGACCCGGCCGACCGGCTGTCCGTGCCCGCTCGCGGCACGCTGGACATGTCACCGCTGTCGAGCGACGTGACCGTGCCCGCGAACCCGAAGTGGCAGGTGGGCGACCGCGTCTGGTTCGAGCTGCGCTTCGCGCACAGCGGCACGGTGCGGGTGCGCGCGCGGGTCGTACGCCCCGGACCGCTCGATTGACGGAATCGCTCCCGCGAACGCACGAACGCACCAACGCGAACGCACGAACTCACGAACGCACGAATCCGAGCGATCGGCAGGATCGCCTTCTCCCGGGAACTCTTCCCGGGCCCGGCCCGACCACTGATGCGGGAGCCGCCGAACGGCCCCTGCCGTCCGTATGCCGAAGGAGCACACGTATGCCCGCCCCGAGACGACTGGCCGCCGCGGCGGCCGCCCTGGCCCTGAGCCTCACCGCCGCCGCGTGCGGCGGCACATCCGGGACATCGGATGCATCGTCCCGTACGCCAGGCGGCGACGGAACGGCCGCCGAGCGAGGCGCCGCCCCGGCCTCCGGCTACCCCGTGAAGATCGAGAACTGCGGCACGACCCAGGTCTTCGACAAGGCGCCCAGCCGGGTCGTCGTGATGAACGGCGCCTCCGTCGCCGAGGTCTCGACGCTGCTCGCACTCGGCCTCGGCGACAGGATCGCCGCGAACCAGCAGTCGTACGGCATGTCCGAGGTACCCGGCCGCGCCGAGGCGATCAAGAAGCTGCCGACCGGTGGCGTCCGGCAGAACGACGCCTTCGGCGTCCCCCGTGAGTCGATGATCGGACTGCGCCCCGACCTCGTCCTGTCGACGACGTCGTACGGCTTCGACGCCAGGAACGGATTCGCCACCCGCGACGAACTGAGGAACGTCGGTGCGCGCACCTACATATCTCCCCAGGGCTGCCACGACGAGAATTCGAGGCTCACCATCGAGGACAGCTACCGCCTGCTGCGCGACATGGGACGCATCTTCCACGTGTCCGACCGTGCGGAGCGGATCATCGCCGCCTCGCGCAGGCACATCGACGCCGTCGCGGCGAAGGTGAAGGGCAGGAAGAAGCCCAACGTCATGATGCTGTTCACGAACATGACGATGGGCAGCAACGACTTCAGCGCCGTCGTGGCCAGGGGAATCTACAACGACATCCTCGGCCGGGCGGGCGCCACCAACGTCTTCGAGAACGCGTCGAAGACGTCGTTCGCCGACCTCAGCAAGGAGAAGGTGGCGGCCACCGACGTCGACGCGCTCGTCGTCATCGCCTACCAGGACCCGGACCCCGCGGCCTACGCCGAGAAACTGTTCAAGGAGTTCCCCCAGTGGCCGGCCGCGAAGAACCACACGTACGTGACGCTGTCCGACTCGATCTATCTGAGCCCCGACAACGATCTGGCCGTGGAGCGCCTCGCGAAGAAGCTCCACCCGGAAGCGTTCTGACGTCACCGGGCCGCCACCGGGCCGTCCTCGCGCTCTGCGTCCTTCCGGTCGCCCTGCTGGGCGTCATGCTGGTGGCCGTCAGCATCGGCGCGGTCGGCGTCCCGCTGGGCGAGGTGTGGCGGATCGTCTGGCATCACGTCACCGGCCTCGGACCGGCGTCCGACGACATCGCGACCGACCAGATCGTCTGGACGTTCCGCACCCCGCGCGTCGTTCTCGCGGCCCTCGCCGGAGCCGGACTCGCCCTGTCCGGCGGTGTGTTGCAGACCGTGGTCGCCAACCCGCTGGCCGACCCCACCGTGCTCGGCTTCTCCTACGGCGCCACCCTCGGCGCCGTCCTCGTCATCACCCTGGGCGGCGGAGCCGCCCTGTACGGACTTGGCGTCCCGGCCGCCGCGTTCGCCGGATCGGTCGTCGCGGGTGCGCTCGTGTTCCGGCTCGGCCGGCGCCACGGCCGGATGGCCCCCACCCGGCTCGTCCTGGCCGGGGTGGCGATCGGCTACGTCTTCCTGTCGGCCACCAGCTACGTCCAGCTCCGGGCGACGCCCACCGAACTGCGCACCGCCATGTTCTGGATGCTCGGCAGCGTGGCCGGCGCGCACTGGCACCAACTGCCCGCCGTCGCCACGGTCGTCGTCGGTTCCACCGTGCTGCTCACCCTGTTCGGCCGCCGGCTCGACGTGCTGCTCGCCGGGGACGAGACCGCCACCTCCCTGGGAACCGACGTCAACCGGCTCCGTACGGTCCTGCTGCTGCTGAGCGCGCTGCTCACCGGCTCGGTGATCGCGGTCGCGGGCGGCATCGGCTTCGTCGGCCTGATGGTCCCGCACCTGGTACGGCTCAGCGTCGGCGCCGACCACCGCCGACTCCTGCCGCTGTCGGCCCTGCTCGGCGCGGTCCACCTGGTCCTCGTGGATCTGCTGTCCCGCACGCTGAACCGCCCCGACGAACTCCCGCTGGGCATCCTCACCGCGCTCCTCGGCGCCCCGTTCTTCCTGTGGCTGCTGCACCGCGACAAGGGTCTGGACTGAACACACGATGCGTCTCACCGTCGACCATCTCCACGTCACGCTCGACCGGCACCCGATCCTCCACGGCGTGGAACTGGAGGCCCGTCCGGGTGACCTCGTCGGTCTGGTCGGGCCCAACGGGAGCGGCAAGTCGACGCTCCTGCGCGCCGTCTACCGCTCCCTGCGGCCCGACGGCGGTGCGGTCAGGGTGGGCGGTGAGGACGTCTGGGAGCTGAGCCCCCGCGCCGCCGCACTGCGTACCGCCGCCGTCCTCCAGGACGGTACGGCAGGCACCGGCGGGCTCACGGTCACCGAGACCGTCGCCCTGGGCCGCGCGCCCCACCACGGACTGCTGGGACGTGACGGACCGAGGGACCGCAACGCCGTCGAGGACGCCATCGACCTGTGCGCCGTACGCCACCTCGCCCACCGCGACCACGCGTCACTGTCCGGCGGCGAACGCCAACGGGTGCTGCTGGCCAGGGCACTGGCCCAGCAGCCCCGTCTGCTGGTGCTGGACGAGCTGACCAACCACCTCGACATCCGTGCCCGGTTCGAGCTCCTGCACCTGATCCGCTCCACCGGCACCACCACGCTCGCCGTCCTGCACGACCTCGACCTCGCGGCACGCTTCTGCGACCACCTCGTCGTGCTGGACCGGGGCGTCGTCGTCGCCGCCGGTCCCGTGCTCGACGTGCTCACCCCGGCCGTGCTCGCCGAGGTCTTCGGTGTGTCGGCGTCCGCGCGCCGCGAGGCCGACGGAGTGGTCAGGATCAGCTACGCCGCCGAACCGCTGGCCTCCGCGTCCCCGGCGCCGCGCTGAACGGATGGACAGGGACCGTACGCCTCCCTCAGACAGCGAGCGAGGAAGCCGCCTCGTACCCGGCGCGCTCGATGGCGGAGCGCAGCAGCGCGTCGTCGAGACTCGTCCCGGTCACCCGTACCGTGTCGCTCTTGAGGTCGACGGACACCTCGGTGACGCCGGGGACGGCGTGTACCTCCGCCGTGACACCGGCGGCGCAGTGCCCGCAGGTCATGCCGCTGACGCGGTAGTCGATTCGATTCATGGCGCAACTCCTGGAACGGGGAGACATCCGTGGGTCTCCGGCTGTGTGCGTGCAGGTCCGGCTCTCGGCCGGCCCCGGTCCTCCACGAGTCGGCCAGGACCGCGCCCCGGTTCCCCTGTGTCGCGGGCGTCACTCCGACGGGCGAGACCGGACGCCGGGCGCCCGCGGCGTGTGTCCGGCGCGGTGTTCCGGACAGGCACCTGGCCGATCGGGTGTCTTCCTCACCCGGTACGGCACGGTGCGCGCGGGGGGTGCCAAGATGTCGCCGTGTCCGTCAGCCGGGTGTCACGCCTCTCGCGCGCCGCGATGTTCGCGGCCGTGTGTGTCGTGCTCGCCGCCGCGGGCCACGTACTGATGTCCGGCTCCCCGCTGCCGTGGCCGGTACTGGCCCTGGCTCTCCTCGGTACGGCCCTGGCCGGTTGGGCGTTCGCCGGAAGCGAGCGCCGCCGGGGCACGGTGGTCGTGCTGACGCTCGCGGTGCAGACATGTCTGCACGTCGTGTTCACTCTGGCCCAGTCGGCCGCGCATGGGTCCGCGGCGCCCGGCACCCCGTCGGTGAGCCCCGAGGAGTGGGCCCGCCACATGCTGTGCGGCGACCCGTCGCCCGAAGTGGCGGCCCGCGCATACGACTTGGCGGTCCGGACCGGGCTCACCCAGGGCACGCCCGTGCCGTCGTCGCACGGACACGGCGCGATGGCGCACGACATGGCGGGAACGGCGGGAACGGCCGGCCCGGCGGCCATGGCCGGCATGCACCACATGGGCGGCATGTCAGGGCACATGGGCGGCATGTCGGGCACGGCTTCATGGGGCATGCTCGCTGTCCACGTGCTGGCCGCCCTGGTGTGCGGTGTGTGGCTGGCCCAGGGGGAGCGCGCGGTGTTCCGCGTCCTGCGGGCCGTGGCCGACCGGACCTTCGTACCGCTGCGGCTGGTCCTCGCCGTACTGCCGGCCGCCCAGGTGCCCTCGCCGCCCCGTCGTGCCGTCGCCGCCGTGCGACGCCTGCGCGCGCGGCTGCTCGTCCACACCCTCACCACCCGAGGTCCCCCGGGAGCGCGCACTGTCGCATGACAGTCCGCGCCACGCGTCCGGCGGCCGAGCGCTGCCCGGATGCGCTCCCGTGCACGCTCCCTGAAGCGGCACGGCTTTTCCTCCGCCTTCCCGCGACGCGCCTCCGGTCTCCGGACACCTGTGCCGTCGGCCTGACGCGCGCGCCCAGCGGGATCCGAGAAGGGACCTCGGGCCATGACTCCTGCCCTGCCCGCGGTGGCCGACGACACGGTCACCGCCATCGCCCTCGCCGCCGCGCGCGGTGACGGCGACGCCAGCGAACGCTTCGTGCGCGCACTCCAATGGGACGTGCGCCGTTTCGTGACCTATCTCGCCAAGGACGCGCAAGCGGCGGACGACCTCACCCAGGACACGTTCCTGCGCGCCCTGTCGAGCCTGCACCGTTTCGAGGGCCGGTCCTCGGCCCGTACCTGGCTGCTGTCCATCGCACGCCGTGTGGTGGCCGACAGCCTGCGGCAGGCCGCCGTACGACCCCGGATCGCCGACACGGCCGACTGGCAAGGCGCCGCCGAGCGGTCTCAGCCCCAGGGGCTGCCCGGCTTCGACGACGGTGTCGCCCTGATGGAGCTGGTCGACGGGCTGCCGCCGGACCGGCGGGAGGCCTTCGTCCTCACCCAGCTCCTCGGCCTGTCCTACGCGGAGGCCGCCGCGTTCGGCGGGTGCCCGGTCGGCACCGTGCGCTCGCGCGTGTCACGAGCGCGTTGCTCCTTGGCGAGCTGCCTCACCGACGTTACCCCGGCACCGGAGGACGTCACCGAACTGGTCACCGCCTGACGCCGCCCCGCACCGGACCGGCCCCCTCGCCTCCCCGCTCGGGCACGAGGCCGGGGCGTCGGCCCGCCCGGCGCCCCTCGGGGCCTCTCCGGGCGGGACCTAGCGGGCGCCCCGGGCGGCGCCGCGGAAGCCGACCATGCGGAAGATGCGCAGCTCACGCCGTACTCCCGGCAGCTCGGAGATCAGCAGGGCCAGGACGGCGCCGCCCAGCAGCACCGCCTCAGCCGTCAGAATCCGTTTGGCTGTCATCGCCTCTCCCTGCTCGCTCGTGTCAGTGACGCCCTTACGTGTGACGCCCTTACGTGTCCGGTCCTCCGGTCACCCCGGGGAAAGGTCCGGCATGACCTCCATGACCGTGTCGTGCTGCTTCCAGTGCACCCCGGTGGACCTGCGCGCGTCGGAGGTGCCGTCCTCGTGGTGTCCGGGCTGCTTCCGGTACGGGCCCGCGTTGCCCTGCCGGATACCGGAGACATGACTGGCGGTGTCGGGTCGCACATCGGGCTTGCCGATCCTGATCTCGCCCATGACATGTTCCTTCCTGTCGGATCTCCCGGGCTCCGGCGCCCGCCGGACGAGCGGGCCGCCTGTTCCGTTCACGGCCGTTCGGTCAGCTCCGTGAAGAACTGCTCGACGGCGGGCCAGACCCGGCCGCCGCCGGACAGGCCCCGCCATTCCCGGCGTACCAGCGCGACCAGCCGGTAGCAGTCGTCGACCGGCACGATCCAGTGGTGGCGCAGCTCGCGGGCGGTGTTCACCAGCAGCGCCTCCACCTCGGGTGCCACGGAGGCGAGATCGTTACACCGCGCGACCGCCTCCCGCCAGGCCGCGGGATCCACCTCCCAGCGGGTGGCCCCCGCCGGGCTCGGGTAGTGCGCCGACACGGTGCCGTCCGCCCGGGGCACGAAGAAGGCCAGCCCCACGGGCACCCCGAGCGGCCCGGTCTCGACCGGCGGCAGCCGCAGTCGGCGCCGCCGGATCAGCCGGTAGTGACCGTCACCGGCCTCCTTCTCCGCGAACAGCAGCGAGCACGCCTGGCAGGCGCACAGCGCTTCCTCACGGCCGGTGTCGTACAGATGGCGGTGGTCGGCGGCGACGGGCTCGCTGCACAGGTCACAGCGCTCCTCCGGGCCGCTGGTGGGGCGGTCGGCGGACGAGCGGATGAGCCGGGCCAGCGTGCCGGTCACGACACGCCCTGGCGCTGGTCCGGCCGGCGCGTCAGCGCCTCCAGGGGGACGAACGCGCCCGCACCGGCCTCCGGCACCGGCTCGACCGCCGTCAGTTCCGGTGCCGCCGTCAGCACGGCCTCCCGGACGGCCTCCTCGACGCCGGCGGACGCGGACCCGCAGCCGGATCCGCAGCCGGGGGTCTTCAGCCGGATCCGGGCGGCCCGCTCGTCGACGTCGATCAGTTCCACGTCGCCGCCCCGCTCCTGGAGGACCGGGCGCAGCCGCTCCACGGCGCGGGCGGCCCGGCGCGCGGGCGGCTCCGGGTGGATACCGTGCAGCACCAGCAGATGACCGAGCAGCTCGTCCGCGGCCAGGTGTCCTGTGAGCGCGTGGTCCGCGTGGTCCAGGACCCTGGCCAGGGCCTCGCCGTACACCTCGGTGAGCGCGCGTACGGCGTCCACGGCCGCGTGGGCCGTGGGGCCGGGCGCGTGCTCGACCTTCTCCAACAGCTCGTCGACGCGTGCGATCCGTGCCGCGACCTCGCCGTCGCCGAGCCGCGGCGGCGTGCGCACCGGCTCAGCCATGGGAGGCTCCGTACATGGGGGAGTGCTGGGTGGTGAGCGTCTTGCCCTTGCCGAGATACATGTGCACCCCGCAGGGCAGACAGGGGTCGAAGCTGCGGACGGTGCGCATGATGTCGACACCCTTGAAGTCGTCCGGACCGTTCTCCTCGAAGATCGGCTGGCCCTGGACGGCGTCCTCGTACGGCCCCGGAGTGCCGTAGCTGTCGCGGGGGCTGGCGTTCCACGGGGTCGGCGGATACGGATGGTAGTTGGCGATCTTCTTGTCCTTGATGACCAGATGGTGCGAGAGCACCCCGCGCACGGCCTCGTGGAAGCCGCAGCCGATCGCCTCGTCGGGCACCTCGAAGTTCTCGAACACCTTGGTCTGCCCGGTCCGCACCAGTCCCATCGCCTCCTCCAGGAACTGGAGCGCCATCGCGGCGGCGTAGGCGACGAAATAGGGGCGGGCGCGGTTGCGTTCGATGGTGTTGCTCCACCGGGGGACGCGCCACTCCAGCGTGGTTTCCGGGAGCTTCTCGCTGCGGGGCAGCGAGATCTGGACGCTGTGCCCGGTGGCCTTGATGTACGGCGTGTCGACCAGGCCGTTCAGCGCGGTCGACCACAGGCGGGCGAGCGGGCCGCCGCCGGTGTCCAGGGCCAGGTGGTCGCCGCTCCTGCTGTCGTACCACCGCGGGCTCATGACCCAGCTGTAGGTGGAGTCGAAGTCCCGCTTCTGCGGCAGCGGCACCGTGGTCTGGTTCCACGGGTGGCGCATGTCGACGGGGTTGCCGAGCGGGTCGTGGGTGACGAACGGCTCCTGACCGGCCCAGTCCTCGTAGTAGGAGCTGCCCAGCAGGATGCGCATGCCGAGGTTGATGTCGACGAGGTTGTTGGTGACCAGCTTGCCGTCGACGATGATGCCGGGGGTGACGTACATCGCCTTGCCCCACTCGTTCATCGTCTCGTAGCGGTAGTCGACGACGTCGGGGTTCTGCCAGGCGCCCCAGCAGCCGAGCATGATGCGGCGGCGGCCGACCTCCTCGTAGCCGGGCAGGGCCTCGTAGAAGAAGTCGAAGACGTCGTCGTTCATCGCCACGGCCTGCTTGACGAAGTCCAGGACCCCCATCAGGCGGGACAGGTAGTCGGTGAACGTGCTGGGCTGCGGCATCGTGCCGACGCCGCCCGGATAGAGCGTCGACGGATGGACGTGCCGGCCCTCCATCAGGCAGAACATCTCCCGGGTGACCCGGCTGATCTTCAGGGCCTCCTTGTAGACCTCGCCCTCGAACGGGTTGAACGCCCGCATGATGTCGGCGATCGTCCGGTAGCCGTGCACCTGGCCGCGCGGTGCCTCGGTGCGCTCCGCCCGCGCCAGGACACCGGGGTTGGTCGCCTTGACCATCGCCTCGCAGAAGTCCACGAAGACCAGGTTGTCCTGGAAGATGGTGTGGTCGAACATGTACTCGGCCGCTTCGCCGAGATTGACGATGTGCTCGGCCAGCGGCGGCGGCTTGACGCCGTACGCCATCTGCTGGGCGTAGTCGGAACACGTCGTGTGGTTGTCGCCGCAGATACCGCAGATGCGCGAGGTGATGAAACCGGCGTCGCGCGGGTCCTTGCCCTTCATGAACACCGAATAGCCGCGGAACAGCGACGAGGTGCTGCGGCACTCCACCACCTCGCGGTTGGCGAAGTCGATCTTCGTGTAGATCCCGAGGTTGCCGATGATCCGGGTGATCGGGTCCCAGTTCATGTCCACGATCTGCGGAGGTTTCCGCCCGGCGGTACCGGCCCGGTCCTCGGTTGTGGTCATGTGTGTTCCTGCCCTCGCTGCTCGGTGCGGTCGTCGGTCGGTGCGGCGCGCGGTCTCACGCACGCCAGTACGGGTCGTAGCCGGAGGTCAGCGCCGGCTCGTTGCGGCGCCACTTGGGTTCGCGGTTGACGGCGGCGTTGGTGATGCCGCGCATTCGCCGGATGAAGGCGCCGTACGGCTTGATGAGGAGGGACGACAGGCTGCCGCCCGCGGGCTCGTCCATGAACGGCATGAAGGTGTCCGGGAATCCGGGCATGGTGCAGCCGATGCAGATGCCGCCCACGTTCGGACAGCCGCCGATGCCGGACATCCAGCCGCGCTTGGGCACGTTGCAGTTGACGACCGGCCCCCAGCAGCCCACCTTCACCTGGCACTTGGGGGAGTTGTAGTCCTTGGCGAAGTCGGCCTGCTCGTAGTAGGCGGCGCGGTCGCAGCCCTCGTGCACGGTCCGCCCGAACAGCCACTGCGGGCGCAGCATGTGGTCCAGCGGGGGCGGCGGCGCGGTGCCCGCGGCGTGGTGGAGGACCCAGACGAGGGTCTCCATGAAGTTCTCCGGCTGGATGGGGCAGCCGGGGACGTTGACGATCGGCAGGCCGCCCTGCGACCTGAACTCCCAGCCCAGGTAGTCGGCGAGCCCCATCGAGCCGGTGGGGTTGCCCGCCATGGCGTGGATGCCGCCGAACGTCGCGCAGGTGCCCGCGCCGACCACCGCCCACGCCTTCGGGGCGAGCCGGTCGATCCACCAGTTCAGCGTGAGCGGCTCGCCCGTCACCTCGTCGTTGCCGAAGGAGGTCCAGTACCCGTCGCCCTGGATGATGTCCTGGTTCGGGACCGAGCCCTCGATGACCAGGATGAACGGCGCCACCTCGCCGCGCAGCGCCGCGCGGAACGGGGCCAGGAACTCCTCGCCGCCCAGGGTGGGCGAGAGGACCTTGTTGTGCAGATTCACCTTGGGCAGACCGGGGACGAGGCCCAGGACCAGGTCCTCGATGGCCGGCTGACCGGCCGCGGTGAGCGAGACGGTGTCGCCGTCGCAGCTCATGCCCTCGGAGATCCACAGGATGGTGACCTCGTCGAAACCGTCACGCTTCTCGGACCCGCCCGGTGCGGGCGCCGCGTCGTGTGTGCCGCTGTCGGTGCTCATGCTGTGGGCCTCCGTTCCGGTCGGTCCCGGCGCCGGTCGCAGGCCGCGGGCACCGGTGCCACGAGGGTGGGCGCGGGCGACGGGTCCGGCGCGCCGGGGTGCAAACGGGCCGCCGCGGCCTGACGCGGGTCCCGTCCCGGGTGCTCGGCCTGCCGAAGCCGCCCGGCCGTCCGGTGATCGTGCTTCGGCGTCTCAGGGGCAGCCATCGGGCCGTCCTCTCCCCGGCCCGTCGGCCAGTGGTCCGAGCGGCTCGACCTCGTCGGGCCGGAAGTGGTGGTAGCGGCCGTACCAGCTGTTCAGCTCGGCCGCGGGATCGTCGTCCAGCGTGACGGCGAGATGCACGCTGCCGTCCACGTCGTGGAGGACCGCCGCGACCTCGGCGGTACGGCCGACCAGGAACATGTCCTGGGCGTCGGCGCCCCGGCCGCGCGGGCGCAGCCGCACCCGGCTGCCGCCCCGTACGGGGGTCCCGTCGACGAGCACCGTGTCGGTGGCCGGCGACAGCCCGTCGTCGGCGCCCTCCTGCCACCACACCGCCCGGCCGGCGGGGGCCACCGGCCGGGTCACGGGCGCGGACGGAGCCGGGGCCGGTTCCAGCGAGCGGATGGCGCCGTGCAGCCGGGTGAGGATCTCCGGCGGCATGGTCTCGACCCGGTCGAGGATCCGGGCGGCACGCGGGTCGGTGGCACGTGCCTCGCGCTTCTCCTCGTCGGTCAGCAGCAGGGTGCGCAGCGTCAGGATCTCGTCGATCTCCGCGGCGTCGTGGAGATCACCCGGGCTCTCGGGCGCCACCTGCGGGTGATCGGGGAGGATGATCGGCGCCGACAGCACGGCGTCCGCGGCGGACCCGTCCCCGGCACCGGTGCCCGCGGCATCCGGGGCGCGACGGCCGGCCGTGGGCGGCTCGCCGCCGAGCACGGGGAACGTGAACGCGTTGCGGCACGCACGGGCGTGGAGCCGCAGCTCCTCCGGCGGGTCGATCAGCGAGACGAACCGCACACCGTCTCCGCCGACGAGCGTGTGCGCGGCGATCAGCGCGGTGCGCAGCGCCTCGCCGCGAGGCACGCCCGGCACCGGAGCGGGGCCCGTGTTCTCGGTACGGATCCGGAGCCGGCAGACGCCGTCGGCGACCCGCTCGGCCACGACACCGGCGCTCGCCCGGACGGCTGCGCGCCGCCGCACCACTCGTCCGGCGCCCCCGGGCAGCGGCTCGACGTCCTCGCCGTCCGGCGCGCCCACCGGGAACACGTTCTCGCGTACCAGCAGGTCGTCGAGCGGGACGACGATCTCGTGCTCGCACGGCACCGCCTCGTCGAAGGTGAGATGCGTCGTGCCGTCGTCCGCGCGGATCGACGCGACCGGACGGCAGCGCTCTCCCCGGACGGCCTCCTCGGCCTGCTTGTGCTGCCACTGGAGGTAGCGCACCCGCACCCGCACCACCGCGCCGGGTCGCTCGACGCGCAGCAGACACTCCGTCTGCTGGTACCAGGAGTCGGCTGACCCCGAGATACCGGGCTCGACCGGGCCGTCCCGCTCCACCCAGTCCCGGGGGAAGAGGACGCCGAACTGCCACCGCACCCGGTTCTTGGGCGAGGACCGGCGGTACGGGTAGAGCAGATATCCCTCGTAGAGGACGGCGTCGGCGACGGCACCGAGCTGTTCCAGGGCGCGTCCCGCCCGGTCCGGCGGCGGCGCCGGGGCGGCCGTCGCGCCGGTGCGCGCGCGACCGCCCTCGACCGGAGCCTTCGTCATCCCGCCTCCTCGTCACCGTGCGTGCGCCATTCCTTCCACCACGGTCACTCCGCTCACGCGTTCCCGCCCTTCCAGCGCCTTCGCGTTGAGCCGTTCAGGGGAACGACGGGCGACAGCGGCGGGGGCGGATCCGCGGCGCGCCGGGACCGGCCGCCGGACAGGGCCCGTGCCGTACGCCGCTGGACCGGGGAGGACGGGCGCCCGCGATCCTTCTCGGCGCAGACGGGTGAAGACCGCGCGCAACCAGGTGGTGAGAGGCGCCGGTGCCCCCGCCCCGGAGGATCCTGGCCGCCGTGAGCGTCGTCGTCCTCAGGAGGTGGCCAAGGCGTGCGGGTACTCGTGGCAGGCATCGGGAACGTCTTCCTCGGCGACGACGGCTTCGGCGTCGAGGTGGCGCGGCGGCTGCGGATCCGCGGCGGGCTGCCGGAGGGCGTCGAGCTGATGGACGTCGGCATCCGCGGCATGCACCTGGCCTACCGGCTTCTCGACGGCTACGACGGCCTGCTGCTGATCGACACGATGCACGGCGACGGGCCGCCGGGCACGGTCTACCGGATCGAGCACGACTCGGACGCCCCGGCCCGGGGGAGCGGCCTCGACGGACACGGCATGGACCCCGGCTCGGTGCTGGCCCTCCTCGGCGAGCTCGCCACCGCCAACGGCGTCCGCCGCCCGGTGGGCCGGATCCTCGTCGTGGGCTGCGAACCGGCCTCGCTGGACGAGCACATGGGACTGTCCGCACCGGTCGCCGCCGCCGTCGGACCCGCGCTCCTGGCCGTCGACGAACTGCTGGCCCTGCTGCTGGAGAGCCCGGCGGAGCGGACCGGCGACAGACCGGACCGATCGGTGGCGCGGCGTGTCACATGAGCACCGAGCCGCGGTCCGGGTCGTAACGTTCCTGTCCTGGCGGTCCGGCAGCGACGCTCGCGCCGGACGATTCCGCAGGTCCCCCTCCCCATGGCACACCGGCCGGTCCGGCACCGGCCGCCTCACACACCCCGGGAATCCGCATGCACGAGTTGTCGATCGCGATGGCCGTGGTGGAGCAGGTACAGGAAGCCGCGGCGGAGCACGGACACGTTGCCGCCTCGTCCGTGTCCCTGCGGCTCGGGGAACTCGCGGGCGTGGTGCCGCAGGCACTGCGCTTCAGCTTCGAGCTCGCCGCCGCGGGCACGGTGCTGGAGGGCGCCCGGCTGTGCATCGAGCAGGTGCCGGGGCGGGCGCGCTGCGCGAGCTGCGACACCGAGTGGGCCACCGGCGTCCCCCCGTCCCTGTGGTGCCCAAAGTGCCGGGGCTCCGCGGCCGACCTGGTGTCCGGACGGGAACTGCACATCGCCGAAGTCCGATGGACCGTCCGCACCGACCCCCCGGTAACCGCATCGCCCCACGAGGAGAGCTGACCATGTGCCAAGTCGCCGATCTCCAGCAGGCCGTCCTCGTCAAGAACGACGAACGAGCGGCGGACCTGCGGGCCGAACTGGCCCTCCGCGGCACCACGGTGATCAACCTGCTGTCCAGCCCCGGCAGCGGCAAGACCGCGCTGCTGGAGGCCGAGCTCGCGCACGCCCGGACCGAGGGCGTCCCGGTCGCCGCCCTCACCGCGGACCTGGCGACCGAGAACGACGCGGTACGGCTGGCCCGGTCGGGCGCGCCGGTCAAACAGGTGCACACCGACGGTCTGTGCCACCTGGAGGCGGACATGCTCCGCGCGCACCTCGACGGCTGGCTGCCCGACGGCACCCGGCTGCTGTTCGTCGAGAACGTCGGCAACCTGGTCTGCCCGGCCTCCTACGACCTGGGCGAGTCCCTGCGGGTGGTGCTCGCCTCCGTCACCGAGGGCGAGGACAAGCCGCTGAAGTATCCGACCGCGTTCGGACTCGCCCAGCTCGTCGTGGTGACCAAGAGCGACCTCGCCGAGGCCGCCGGATTCCAGGAGAGCACCTTCCTCGCCAACGTCCAGCAGGTCAACCCGGGTGTGGAGGTGCTGTTCACGTCCGCCCGGCGCGGACAGGGCGTCGGCGAACTGGCCGGGCGGGCGCTGGCGGTCGCCGAGGGCGGCACCGTCCACCGGCCGGTCATGGCCCGCACCGGCACCGGCACCGCGCACAGCCACCACGCCCCGGCCGTGACGCACCCGTGACAGGACACCCCGGCACGGCACCCGCCGCACCCGGGCTCCAGCGCCGCCGGGTGACGGTGCGCGGAGCCGTGCAGGGCGTCGGGTTCCGGCCGTTCGTCTACGTCCTCGCCGGCGAACTGGGCCTGGCCGGGCATGTCGCCAACACCGTCGACGGGGTGGTCGCGGAGGTGGAGGGCAGCGGCACGGCGCTGGCCGACTTCTGCGACCGGGTGGCCCGCGACGCGCCGCCCCTCGCCGTCGTGGAGTCCGTCTCCCACGAGGCGGTCGCCGCGGTGGGCGAGAGCGGGTTCGCCATCACCGCCTCCCGGCCCGGCAGCACGGCGCGCACACTGGTGGCGCCCGACACCGCGACCTGCGACCGGTGCCTGTCCGAACTGGGTGACCCGGCCGACCGGCGCCACCGCCACCCGTTCATCAGCTGCACCCACTGCGGGCCCCGCTTCACCATCGTCACGGGCCTGCCCTACGACCGGCCCCAGACCACCATGGCCGGCTTCCCCATGTGCCCGCGCTGCCGCGACGAATACCGCGACCCCGCCGACCGCCGCTTCCACGCCCAGCCCATCGCCTGCCACGACTGCGGCCCCCGGCTCCGTCTCGTCACCCCGGACACCGGCACGGCACGAGGCGGCGACGCCGACCCGATGACCGAGGCCCGCCGACTGCTCGCCGAGGGCGCCGTGGTGGCGGTCAAGGGACTGGGCGGCTACCACCTGGCCTGCGACGCGGGCAACCCCGGCAGCGTGCGAACGCTCAGACGGCGCAAGGGGCGCGGGGACAAGCCGTTCGCGCTCATGGTGCCGGACCTGGCCCACGCCGAAGCCCTCGTCCACGTCGACGCCGCCGCCCGCAGGCTGCTCACCGGCGGCCGCCGCCCCATCGTGCTGCTGCGCCGCAGACAGCACACCGAGCGGGACATCGCCGCCGACGTCGCCCCCGGCAGCGCCGATCTCGGTGTGATGCTGCCCTACACCCCGGTGCACCACCTGCTGTTCGGGCTGCCCGGCGACCCGCCGGGCCCGCACGCCCTCGTCATGACCAGCGGCAACCTCGCGGGCGAGCCCGTCATCACCGACGACGGCGAGGCGCTGCGCCGCCTCGCGGGACTCGCCGACGCCTGGCTGACGCACGACCGGCCCATCCACGTCCCCTGCGACGACTCGGTCGTACGGGTGCTCGACGGCCGGGAACTGCCGGTGCGCCGGGCCCGCGGCTACGCGCCGCTGCCGGTGCGGCTGCCCCTGCCGGTCCCGCCCGCCCTCGCCGTCGGCGGGGACCTCAAGAACGCCTTCTGCCTCGGCGAGGGCCGCCGCGCCTGGCTGTCGGCGCACGTGGGCGACATGGACGACCTGGCGACGCTGACGGCCTTCGAGGGCGCCGAGCGGCAACTGGAGGAGATCACCGGAGTCCGGCCCACGCTGCTGGCCGCCGACCGCCATCCCGGCTACCGCTCGCGGAGCTGGGCCCACCGGGCTTCCGCCGGACGCCCGTTGATCACCGTGCAGCACCACCACGCGCACATCGCCGCCGCACTGGCCGAGAACGGCCACGACGGCGGGAGCCCGGTCATCGGCGTCGCCTTCGACGGCACGGGGTACGGCGACGATGGCGCCGTATGGGGCGGTGAGGTCCTGCTCGCCGACTACGACGGATACCGGCGCTTCGCCCACCTGCGCTACGTACCGCTGCCGGGCGGTGACGCCGCCGTCCGGCGCCCGTACCGCATGGCCCTGTCCCATCTGCGGGCGGCGGGCCTCGCCTGGGCGGACGACCTGCCGTGCACGGCCGCCTGCCCGCCCGCCGAACTCAAGACGCTCGCCGTGCAGTTGGAGCGCGGCCTGTGCTGCGTGCCCACCTCCAGCATGGGCCGGCTCTTCGACGCGGTCTCCTCGCTGACCGGGATCTGCCACCACGCGCGCTACGAGGCGCAGGCAGCCATGGAGCTGGAGGCGGCGGCCGTCCGCGCCGGTGACCCCACCGGCGCCTACGCCTTCGAGCTGGCCGGCGGACCGGGTGACCCGCTCACCGCCGACCCCGGCCCCGTCCTGGCCGCCGCCGTCGCCGATCTGCGGCGCGGAGCACCCGTCGAACTGATCGCGGCCCGCTTCCACCGGGCGGTCGTCGATCTCGTACGACGTCTGTGCGCGGCGGCCCGGGACCGGCACGGGCCCGACACGGTGGCCCTCAGCGGCGGCGTGTTCGCCAACGCCCTGCTCGGCACGGCCTGCGCGGACGCGCTGCGCGCGGACGGCTTCACCGTCCTGAGCCACCGGCTGGTGCCGCCCAACGACGGAGGGCTCGCCCTCGGCCAGCTCATGGTCGCCTCGCGCGCGGCGGCGCCCACCCCCGGCGCACAGGGCCCGCACCCGCGCCCTGCCCACGACCGTACCCACCCCGAGGAGGACTGAATGTGCCTTGCGGTACCCGGAAGAGTGCTGCACATCGAGGAACGTGACGGCACCCGTATGGCCACCGTCGACTTCGGCGGCGTGGCCAAGGAGGTGTGCTGCGAGTACCTGCCGGACCTGCGGGTCGGCGAGTACGCGATCGTCCACGTCGGCTTCGCGCTGCAACGGCTGGACGAGGAGTCGGCACGGCAGACCCTGGCCCTGTTCGAGGAGATCGGGCTGCTGGAGGAGGAGTTCGGCGATCCCTGGGAGGCGGCCGCCCGGGACAGCGGGGCGCCCCGCCCGGCCGGCGCCGGGACGCCCGAGGCGACGGCCGACGCGACACGGAAGGCGGAACGATGAAGTACATCGACGAGTTCCAGGACCCGGACCTGGCACGCAGACTGCTCGACGACATCCACGCGACCGTCACCCGGCCCTGGGCCCTGATGGAGGTCTGCGGCGGCCAGACCCACTCGATCATCCGGCACGGCATCGACCAGCTTCTGCCGGACGCCGTCGAGCTGATCCACGGCCCCGGCTGCCCGGTCTGCGTCACGCCGCTGGACGTCATCGACAAGGCCCTGGAGATCGCCTCCCGGCCCGGCGTGATCTTTTGCAGCTTCGGCGACATGCTGCGCGTGCCCGGATCGGGCAGCGACCTGTTCCGGGTGCGCGCCGCGGGCGGCGACGTACGCGTCGTCTACTCCCCGCTGGACGCGCTGCGCCTGGCCCAGAAACACCCGGACCGCGAGGTCGTGTTCTTCGGCATCGGCTTCGAGACCACCGCCCCGCCCAACGCGATGGCGGTCCACCAGGCACGCAGGCTCGGCGTCCGCAACTTCAGCATGCTCGTCTCCCATGTGCGGGTCCCCCCGGCCATCGAGGCGATCATGGAGTCGGACACCTGCCGGGTGCAGGCGTTCCTGGCCGCGGGCCATGTGTGCAGCGTCATGGGCACGGACGAGTATCCGGCGCTGGCCGAGCGCCACCGGGTGCCGATCGTGGTGACCGGCTTCGAGCCGCTGGACATCCTGGAGGGTGTGCGCCGCGCGGTGCGGCAGCTGGAGCGGGGCGAGCACACCGTGGACAACGCGTACCGCCGTGCCGTACCGGCCGAGGGCAACCCGGCGGCCAAGGCCATGCTCGCCGACGTCTTCGAGGCCACCGACCGGGCCTGGCGCGGCATCGGGGTCATCCCCGGCAGCGGCTGGCGGCTGTCCGAGCGCTACCGCGACCTGGACGCCGAACACCGCTTCGCGGTCACCCACATCGACACCCGCGAACCGGCGCAGTGCCGCAGCGGCGAGGTCCTCCAGGGCCTCATCAAACCCAAGGAGTGCGCCGCCTTCGGCACGGTGTGCACTCCGCGTACGCCGCTGGGCGCGACCATGGTCTCCAGCGAGGGCGCCTGCGCCGCCTACTACCTCTACCGCCGGCTCGACGGCGACGGCACACGGGGCGCCGGCCGGACGAGCCAGGCGCCCGCGGCCCTGGAAGGAACCTCCGTTGTCTGACCTGACCGGCACCACCGGCCTCACAGCGCCCCGGCCGGCAGCCGTGCCCGCGCCCGACTTCTCCGGCTGGACCTGCCCGGCACCGCTGCGCGACCAGCCCTGCGTCGTACTGGGGCACGGCGGGGGCGGTGCGATGTCCGCCGAACTGGTCGAGCACGTCTTCGCCCCGGCCTTCGGCGGTCCGGCCCTGGCCGGGCTCGGCGACTCGGCGACCGTCACCCTCGGGGGAGCGCGGCTGGCGTTCTCCACCGACTCCTTCGTGGTGCGGCCCCTGTTCTTCCCCGGCGGCTCCATCGGCGACCTGGCGGTCAACGGCACGGTGAACGACCTGGCCATGAGCGGGGCCCGCCCCGCCTATCTCTCCTGCGGGTTCATCCTGGAGGAGGGCGTGGAGATGCCCCTGGTGGCACGCGTCGCCGAGGCGATGGGCCGGGCCGCCCGCGCCGCCGGGGTGGAGATCGCCACCGGGGACACCAAGGTCGTCGAGGCGGGACACGGGGACGGCATCTACATCAACACCGCCGGGATCGGTGTCGTACCGGACGGTGTCGACATCCGCCCGCAGCGGGCGGTACCGGGCGACGTCGTCATCGTCAGCGGCCCGATCGGCCTGCACGGCACGGCGGTGCTGAGCGTCCGCGAGGGCCTTGAGTTCGGTGTCGAGGTGGAGAGCGACTGCGCCGCGCTCGGCGGTCTGGTCGAGACGATGCTCGACGTCACCCCCGACCTGCACGTGCTCCGCGATCCGACGCGCGGCGGGCTGGCCGCCGCGCTCAACGAGATCGCCGCGGCGGCCTCCGTGGGGGTCGCCGTCCAGGAACGGGCGGTTCCGGTGCCCGCGGCCGTGGCGAGTGCCTGCGCCATGCTCGGCCTGGACCCCATGTATGTCGCCAACGAGGGCAAGCTCGTCGCCTTCGTCCCCCGCGAGCACGCGGACGCGGTGCTGGCCGCGATGCGCGCCCACCCCCTCGGCACCGAGGCGGTGATCATCGGTGACTGTGTCGCCGAGCACCCCGGGATGGTGGTCGCCCGCACCGGCCTGGGCGGCACCCGCGTGGTCGACCTGCCGATGGGCGAGCAGCTGCCGCGCATCTGCTGAGCCCACCCGCCATGGGCTCTCCGGCCGCCCGGCCGGAGAGCCCGGCGGTCGCGTCGGCGGGCAATGTCGCGTCAGGCCAGCAACAGAGCCGCGTACCAGGGGAGTTCACTGGTGGGGGCCGACGGGTCGAGGGTGAGGCGCAGGGCGAGCGCGGTGCCCGACGCGCCGTCGAGGAAGCCGGGCCGGTGCACGGGGGTGGGGCTGTCGGGGTCGGCGGCGGGCCAGAGGAAGGGGTGCTCCGGATCGGCGGCCCGCCTCAAGGCGTCGGTCAACTCACCGATTCTTCCGGTCAGTTCCCCGCCGCCGGGTTCGCGGGACATGAGGGTGGCGACGGTGGCCAGTCCCGCCAGGCCGTGGCAGAGCGTGGCGTCGCCGTGGGCGCGCGCTCCGTCCCGCCGGTCGCAGGTGGCGATGACGGCGGCCACCGCCTGCCGGTTCCAGTCGGGCTCCGCCAGTGCGAGGGAGGCCAGTTGGAGGGCGCGGGCGACGCCGGGACTTCCGTAGCACCACCCGGCCCGGACCTGGCCCAGGTCCGGGCGGCCCCCGGCGGCCGCCGTCAGCTCGGCGTCGAGCGGCACGATGTTCGGCCAGCCCGTGCCGTCCGTGCTGCGCCGGGCGAGCAGCCACTCGGCGATGTCGCGGATGGCCTGCTCCTGGCCGGGAACCCGGACGCCCGCGCGGTACGCCAGGGACAGCAGGGCGAGCGGGCCGGGGATGCCGTGCGCGAGACCGGCGTTGAAGTGGCCCCCGGGAACGCCGTCCGGTTCGCTGAACAGGATCGGGTCGGCGGTCCACCAGCCGGGCAGGCTCTGTCCGCCGGGTCCGGTGACCGGGCGCGTGAGCGCGACGAGGTGTGCGAGCACCAGTTCCGTGGTGGCGCGGTGTGCGGACCCGGCGGCGAGCAGCAGCCTCCCCAGTCCGGAGAGCCCGGCTATCACGTCGTAGCCGGCCATGCGGGCGCCCGCCGTCCCGGCCGCGATCCGGGGCGCGTCCGCGTCGATCAGCTTCCGGGCGAGCACCGCGACCTGCCCGTCGAGCCGGTCGAGCAGACCCGCGTACTGGCCCGGCCCGGTGACGGCGGTCCGGGCGGCGAACGCGACCGCGGGCAGCCCCGAGTAGAGCCCCTCGCGCGGGGACCTGCGCACCCCGGTGACCGCCGCCGACAGATGGGCGTGCGCCGTCCGTGCGTACTCGGGCGACCCGTGGGCCAGTGCCGCGAAGAGCAGCGCGACCCCGGCATGTCCGTCCGCGAGGGACTGCGGATGCCACAGGGCACGTGTCCTGGCCAGGTCGGCGTGCTCGGACGCCGTCACCTGCGCGGCGAGGGCCACCGGATCGGACAGCCGCTGTGCGAGGAGCGCGACGGACGCGTCACTCATGAACGGGCCCTTTCCCTGTCGAGTTGTGCCTGGACGGCGCCGCGGGCCACGGCGAGTGCCTGGACCTCGGCCGTGCGGTCGGTGCCGAGCCGCCGGTTGCAGTGCATGTGGACCAGGGAGGCGAGCACCGCGTCGGCGGTGACACTCAGGGTGCCCCGCTCCTCCTCTTCGCGCACGAGACGCCCGAACCGCCGCGGCGCCGCCCGGTACGGTGCGCCCACCGCGTCCGGGCCGCCGTCGCGGGTGATCCGCGCGAGCGCGGCCCTGCGTCGCGCGGCGAACGCCTTGTGGTGCTGTTCGCGCTTGGCATAGGTGGCGGTGAGCCACTGCCGCCAGTCGCCGCCGTAACCGTCGTGGAAGGCCCGGACGAGTTCCGCGACGTCGTGCGCCGCCGACAGGATCCGGTCGTCCTCCGGGACCGCGAGCCGCTCCAGTACCAGCAGACTGTCCGCGTGGAACACCTCCTCGGCCGCTTCCAGGAGTGCCGCGCCGCCGTAGCGTTCCGTCTCGGGGGAGTAGCCGTCGATCCGCAGCCCCCGGGCGAGCCCGGCGCGGGCCAGTTCCCCGGCCAGGTCGTGCAGCCGGGGCAGCAGCACGCCGTTGAGCAGGGCCGGTTCGCCGTGCAGCCGCAACCGCAGATGGGGGTGCGGATCGGCGTACCGGATGAAGAACCAGCGGTCGACGCCCCCCGGCTCGTCCGGCCCGTCCGTCGGGGAGGGCGGGGACGGCAGTGCGGTGAGGAAACGCCGGAGGGGGCCGGTCAGCAGTTCGTCCTGGCGCTCGGCGGAGGAGTAGAGCGTGGCGTAGAGCCAGGGACCGCCGGGCGGGATCTCCCCGGTGGTGCCCCGGCGCACGGTCGCGGTGGAGGCGCGGGCGACAGTCGCCGCCCCCGAAGGTCGGCGCACCGCACCGGCCTCCGGCTGACGCGACGTCAGAGTCACCACGGCCTCGACGTCATGGGCTCCGCCGGGCCCGTGCAGCCAGCCGCCGCCCACGTCCTGCCCCGCGGCCGGCTCGTGGACCACGGCGACGCCCGCACGCTCGTACTCGCGCCGCAGGATCTCCCGGTGCGCGGCGACGGTGAGGCTGAGGGGGATGCGGTGATCGCCGAGGGTGAGCTGGACGTGGTCCGGTACGCCCCACAGCGCGCGCCAGTCGTCGAGCGCCGGACTCGTGGCATCGAGGCGCCAGCGAGCCGGGCTCAGGACGGTGCGGCCGGTGCGTACGGCGGGCAGGAAGGGCAGATCGTCGGCCGTGCCCCAGTCCCACAGGCGCCACTGCCTGCGGCTGAACGCGGCGGCCTCGACGAGGAAGCGCACCGTGTTGGGCGCGGTCAGCTCGCGGTTGAGCACGTGGAGCGCCGCGGGCGTCAGCTCGCGGCCGAGCGCGGCCGAGGCGATCCGGAAGCCCTCGGAGTCCGCGGACACAAGGACATCGTCGAGCGTCAGGTCCGTGACGCCGGGCACGGCAGGTCCGGGATGGGCCCCGACGACGAGCCGGCCGTCCAGCCAGGTCGGCACCTGGGCCACATTGGCGTGCCGGTGGTGCGCCGCCTGGTGGTGGATCTGGACGGGCAGCCGTCCGGTGCCCTCGCGGGCGGCCCGCACCGTCTGGCGCATCGCCTCGGCCTGTCGTGGCGGCAAGAGGTGGGCGAACCGGCCCATGAGCCCCCCGGAGGCGGTGGCCGCGCCGTTCAGGAGCAGGGTGAAGTCGCCCCGGTCCACGGCGTCCGCGGACTCCGCCGCGATCTGCACGACGAGTTCCAGCGCGGGCGGTGCCGCGGTATCGGCGGCGGCAGCGGTACCGGGGTCGCGGTCGGCCTCCTCCAGCCTGCTCAGCCACGCCTCGTCGAGGACCACCTCGCGCACTCCGCGTGCCTGCGCCCCGGCGGCGAGCCCGAGGAGCAGGCGCTGCCGTACCGCGCCGACCGGGAGGGGCCCGGGAGCGGGACGGTGGCTCGGCGGCAGCCGGTACCCGGCCGGGGCACCGAGACCGACGTCCGGATCGAGGACTTCCTTGACGGGCACGAAGCGCCCCAGCCCGTAGCGCTCTACGAACTCCTCGTGATACGAGGTGAGCCGCCCCGGCCCCGGGGGCGAGAGCCGCCACAGCGCGGCGGCGGCACGCTCCAGCTCGCGCGCCACCTCCCGCGAGAGCACGACGGTCCCTTCGAGGCGCAGGTCGACCTGGACGCAGTCACTGGACTCCGGCGCTGCGGGCGTGGCGGCGGCACTCCCGGCAGGGACGGCCGTGGCAACGTCAAGTGCCCTACGCCAGGCGGGGGTTCCCGACCCGAGAGAGGTTCCCCCGTAGGCGGCGAGGGCCGAGCGCACTGCGGCGACCTGCCCGGCGGCGGACGAACCGGCAGGGAGCCGACGCTCGACGTGGGTCAGCGGGTCGGCGGCGTCCAGCGGCGGACGCAGCTCCGTCAACAGCACTCCGGCGGCGACGAGTTGGGCGATGAGGCCGCTCACGGCACCGTCGGGCGCCCCGGGGAAGCCCGCTTCCACGTGCCGGACGAGTTCCCGGTACGGAAGTGGGCGGGCCGCCGCCTCCACCGCGGAGCGTACGACCGGCGTGTACTTGAGGGTCCGTGACTTCGGGAGCCCGTCGTCCACCGGGCCGCCCGAGGAGACGGTGGACCCGAGGCGGGGACCGGCGGGGGCGAACGGCAGCACCAGGCGCTCGCCCCGTACGAAGCACAGCCCGTTCGCCACGATGCTCAGGTGCGGGAGCACCGCGGGGTCCTGCTCCCACGCGGTGACCCGGTGCGAGAGCCAACTCGCGTCGGGCCGGGCCGCCTTGTGCCCCTCGCCGGTCAGCTCGCCCTTGGTCGTGTCGCCGAAGGAGCCCCACAGGACGCCCGCCATGAGGCCGAACGGCGTGGGACGGGACGCGGCCCGGAGACGGTACCGGGTCACGGCCCGCAGCGCCTTGCGCAGATCGGAGACCGGCACCGGACGCCCCGCGAGCACGGCGTCGGTGGTGCGGGCGAGCGAAGGGCTGGAGACCTCGACCGCCTCCCTGAACCGGTCGTCGGCGAGCAGTCCGGTCAGGCGGGCGCGGAGCGACTCGGGATCCTGCCGGTCGTCCTCGACGTCCGACCAGGTCGCGCGGACCTCGTCCCGCGCAAGCAGCGGCGCCCGCAGGAGCATTCCGTCCGCGCAGTGGAACAGCGGTTCCGAGCTCTGGCCACCCCGCATGCTGCCACGCCCCCCCCATTACTGACTGCATAGTGAAACTGGCCGACGACTTATCCGCCGATCGAATCATCGAATCGCTGAGGAATGCGTCAACAGTAACCTCGAAGTCGTGTTCCCGTAACCCCTTGACTGCGTCAGCCGTCTGCATCTAGATTCCGCAGCGTCCGCCAAAAGGCGGCACATTTGACAGGCAGGGAGGAATGACTGTGCCCGAGAACCTGACCCAGGACCTCTTCGACATCGACCTCACCGAGACGGCCATCCAGGACACCGCGCCCGAGTCCGGCGGTATCGCTCTCTCCGGTGGCGAGACCTGCTTCCGCACCTGTACGACCTGCGCCGTCTGCTGACGCAGCCAGTCTGAAGGGCCGGTCCCGGCGGTCTCGTGCCGGCCGGGCCGGCCCCGCGGTGCTTCTGGAGGGGGCATTTCCCGGAAGCCGCGGGATCCGGCTGAAAAGGGCTGTCGAATTCTTCTTCGGCGGCGTCGAGTATAGAAATTCGTACGCCGTCTTCGCGTGCCGCGCAATCTCGTCCGCGCGTCGGAATTTCTATATCCGCCAGCAGAGGGTACGGCTCGAAAGGCGACCGTGGCGCGAGCAGACGGGGCAGTGTCGCGTGCAGCTCATTTACCCTTTAGGCCCCGCGGAATGCCCGTCCGGGCATTTGACTCCGGTCACGACCCGCGCCGCTCCTGCTCCAAGTCGTCCGAGGCGGCGAGCCGTTCGGGTGCCGTCAGCCGCCCGCCGAGGTCAGATCGGTCAGGGCGTCCGGCCGGGCTGCCCTCGCCAGCCGGGAGATCTCGGCCGCGACCGCGACCGGGTCCGCCGGTACGGTGACGTGGGCGACGCCCTCCAGGCTCGGATGGGCCCCGACCCGGACCGCCCGCTCCGCGTTCCGCAGGAGGCCGAGGTCGTTGATGTCGTTGCCGAACGCCACATAGGTGCTGATCCCCAGCGCGGTCAGGGCGTCCCACTTCGTCGTCGAGGCGGGTGCGAGGTCCACGATCGCCTCGTCGAGATGATGGTTGACCGTCAGTCCGAGCTCGCGCCCGGCCTCGGCGCAGGCGGCGAGGTCCGAAGCCCCGACGACGAGGAGCTTCACCACCTCGGGCAGTTCGGCCAGATCCACCCTGCGCGCGAGCCCGCCCTGATCCACGCGGCTCGTGATCGGGTGGTCCTCGGGCCCCGTGTACGCGTAGTCCCACGGGCCGTCGGCGAGGTAGCGGGCGTCGTACCGGGCGACCGCTTCCAGGAACGTGCCCAGGACGACGGGATCGAACGCGGCCCTGGCCGTCACCCGACCGCCGGCCGAGACCAGGCTCCCGTTGCCCCCGATCAGCGTCGCGGACGGGAAGGCGCCGTCGAGGACGGGCAGCAGGTCCCGGACGGGCCGGGCGGAGGCGAAGACCAGGGAATGACCCGCTCGCTCGCAGTCCGCGAGCGCCGCGAGGATGCGGTGGTCGACGGTCCGCCCGTCGAAGCAGAGGGTGCCGTCGATGTCGAAGACCAGGGAGCGGGCCGAGAAGTCGATCACCACCGGATCGTATACGTCGCGCCTAGGCTCCCACGTGCCAGGACACCGTCGCGTGAGCCATCTCATATGCCAAGCTGTGGCCCGTAAGTACCTGGCACATGCGGCAACAGGGAGTGAGTGACGGTGGGATTCGACGAGAACGAGCGCGCGGCGGGCCTCGTGCGCGCGCAGGAGAAGGCGACCGCGCTGTTCGCCGAGACCGAGCGCCGCGGCCTGGTCGCACCCGGGCGCGGCGAGCGTGAGGTCAGCGACGCGATCCGCGACCTGGCGAACGACATGTTCGGCACCACCAAGCACTGGCACAAGCGGATCATCCGCTCCGGCCCCAACACCCTGCTGCCCTACCGGGACAACCCGCCGGACCGCGTCATCGCAGCGGACGACATCGCCTTCGCCGACTTCGGCCCGATCTTCGAGGAGTACGAGGCCGACTTCGGCCGCACCTACGTCTTCGGCGACGACCCCGACAAGCATCGCCTCCTCGCCGACCTCCCGCGCATCTTCGACGCCGGACGGGCCGCCTTCCAGGCGGACGAGCACATCACGGGCGCGCAACTGTACGCGGAAGTCGAGCGGCTGGCCGGTGACGCGGGCTGGGAGATCGGCATCTGGCACAGCGGCCACCTGGTCGGCGAGTTCCCGCACGAGACGAACGACGGCGCGAAGACGGAGTCGTACATCACCCCCGACAACACCGGCCCGCTCCGCCGCACCGACCGCACCGGACGGCACTGCCACTGGATCCTCGAACTGCACCTCGTCGACCGGGGCAAGGGCTTCGGCGGCTTCTACGAGCAGCTTCTGGACCTGGCATGACCTGGCGTGACCTGGCCACCCTCCCGTGGTCGAATGCGCCGAATCCTGTCACCACGACCGACCAGTTGGTCACCGCCGCCCGAGCGGCTCTGCCGGAACCGACCGCCGGGACACTCCTCGCCCAGGCCCGCACCCGGATGCGCGCCGTCGCACCGCTGCCGCGGCACGGACAGCGGGGGAGCCCCGGCGGGCTCGAATGGCGGGAGTGATACCGCCGGGCTACGTTCCGAGAGCTTCTTGCGAAGGGGGCGGAAAGGGAGACCTGATGCCGAACGCTGCCCGTATCGACGTGCACACGCATGTGGTGCCCCCGTTCTGGGGCGAGGCACTGCCGAGCCACGGCGGGGATCCGTCGGGCTGGGCCACCCCGCAGTGGAGCCCGGAGGCGCACCTGGCGTACATGGATGACCAGCGGATCGCCACCAGCGTGCTGTCACTGACCGCGCCCAGTGTGGTCGGCTGGGAGGGCCAGGAGCGCCGGGACATGGCCCGCAGGGTGAACGAGTACGTGGCGGAGCTGGTCACCCGGTATCCGGACCGGTTCGGGAACTTCGCCACCGTTCCGCTGCCGGACGTCGAGGGTGCCGTGGCCGAGGCCGAGTACGCGCTGAACGAGCTGGGCGCCGACGGCGTGGTGCTCCTGAGCAACTACGCGGGGGTCTATCTGGGGAACGCGGAGTACGCGCCGCTCTGGGAGGCGCTGAACCGGCGGTCGGCCGTGGTGTTCATCCATCCGGGCCACCCTCTGATCCCGCTCCTGGCGGACGTACCCGGCCCGCTCGTGGACTATCCGTTCGACACCACCCGGAACGCCGTGCAGATGGTGTTCACCGGAGTGCTGGACCGCTACCCGGACGCCAAGATCATCCTGGCGCACGCGGGCGGGTTCGTCCCGTACGCGGTGATGCGGTTCTGTGAGCTGCAACCGGCCCTCGACCCGGACGGGCCCACCACCGAGGAGCTGCTGGCGAAGTTCAAGCTGTTCTACTGGGACACCGCCCTGTCCTCCGGGCCGGACGCCCTCCCCAGCTTCCTCGCCTTCGCGGACCACGAACGCATCCTCTTCGGCAGCGACTTCCCCTACGCCCCGGCTCCCGTCGCGGCAGCGTTCAACCAGCTCCTGGACACGCGGAGCGGCCTCACGGACGAGCAGAAGACGGCCTTCGACCACGGCAACGCAGAGAAGATCTTCCCGCGCCTCACCTGAGGAGGACGGCCGCACCGGACGCCCGCCCCAGACACCACGCGCGTCCGCCGTACCCGTCCGCCGTACCCGTCCGACACGCTCGTGCGGCGCCACGCGCCGACGCGGATCGTGCGCCGGAGGGCCGGGTCAGCGGGCGAGGCGGGGAAAGAGCGCCTCGGCGTTGCCGCGGTCGACGGCCGCCGCCTGGCCGGGGGCGAAGTCCGGGTAGGTCTCCAGGAACCGGTTGTAGTAGGTGCCCGCCTCCTGCGGGGCGAAGGGCCAGTCGCTGCCGTAGAGGACATGGCCGGGCTCGGCGAAGGCGAGCAGGGCCGGCAGGGCGGAGGGGCTGGCGGACAGCGCGGTGTCGAAGTAGAACCGCTTGAGGTCACGCAGGATGTCGTCGGCCTTGCGCTCGCGGTCCACGACGGTGGAGGTCAGACCGGAGAAGCGGTAGGCGGCGTACGGCAGGAATCCGCCGCCGTGGGACAGGATGACGCGGAGGTCGCGATAGCGGTCCATGACGCCGTTGAGCACCATGTTCAGGGCGGTGCGGGTGGTGTCGAAGACGTAGTCCGCGAGCGGGGCGGGGGTGCCCGGCAGCAGCGTCATCGGGGGCTGTGCGGGGTGGACGAAGACGTTCGCGGCACGGCGGTCCAGCTCGGCCCACAGCGGCTCGAAGTCCGCGTCGCCGAGGTACTTGCCGTGGGCGTTGGACATCAGCACCACGCCGTCGGCTCCGAGGACGTCGAGCGCGTGGACAGCTTCCGCGACGGCCGCGTCCACGTCGGGCAGCGGGATGCTCGCGAAGTGACCGAAGCGGTCGGGGTTGTCCTTGACGACCTCGGCGCCGTACTCGTTGACGGCGCGGGCCAGGCCGCGGGCCGCCGCGTCGTCGCCGAGGTGGACGCCGGGCGAGGTGACGGACATGACGCCGGTGGCGATGCCCTGCTGGTCCAGCATCGCGATCGCGCTCCGCGGGCTCCAGGCCGGGATGGCCCAGCCGCCGGAGTCCAGGCCGCGCGCGGCCAGGGTCTCGGCCCAGACCGGCGGGACGATGTGCTGGTGGACGTCGATGCGTGCGGGGAAGTCCATGATTCAAAGCCTCCTAAAGCTTAGCTTGCTAACTACTACCTTGAGTAAGCTAACAGTCATGCGCGAGACGAGCAAACGCGAGGAAGACGACTCCCCGGACCCGGCCTGCGACGAGGCGGGCGTACGGGAGCTGGCGCAGGCCGCTGACCGGCTGTTCTACGCGATGCGCCGCTCTCGGGCGGCCACCGTGGGCCGCTCCGGGGCCGGGCTGTCCATGGCGCAGCTCACCCTGCTGGAACCCCTCTCCGCGGACGCCCGGGGCGACGGACTGCCGGTCGGCAGGCTCGCCGCCACCGCCGAGGTCAGCGTTCCCACCGCCACCCGCATGCTCAAGCAGCTCGAAGCGGCGGGAGCGGTCACCCGGCAGCGCGCTCCGCACGACGAACGCCAGGTCCTCGTCCGGCTCACCGACGACGGCGCCGACCGGCTCGCGGCGATGCGGACGGAACTGCGGGCACGCCAGTCCGAGGCGCTGTCACACTTCACCCCCCGGGAACGCCGCGAACTCGCCGCGCAGCTCCAGCGCCTCGCCGCCGTCATCGGCGACACCGTCCCCCAGCCCGGCGACGGCGACACCACACGGCCGTGACACACCTGCGTCACCCAGCCGTCGGCGGCGCACTCGACGGCCGTACAGCCCTGACGGGGCCGGGGCCGGGGCGCGGCGGAGACGCCGGGGGAGTCGTGGTCGCGTCCGAGGCCACGCCGCCGTGCGCGACCCTGCCGCTCAGCGCACCCGGAACACCGGTCCGCGCGCGGTGAACGGCAGTCCCGCGCCCTCCGGGATCAGATAGGCGTGTTCACGGCGGATCCGCAGCACATCGCACCAGCCGTCGGTGATCACCAGGACGGGGGCCGTCGGCGGGAAGTCGTCGGCCCGCTGCAACAGGTCGATGCCGGGTTGCAGCACCGTGCCGCCGCGGCCCCTGATCCGTACCCGCCCGGCGATCTCCGTCGGCGCCAGATACCCGGCGTCGTAGGCCGCGGCGTCGCAGAACACCACACGGGCGGCCGGTACGTCGCGGGCCTCGGCGTAGGAGGCGATCGCGCCCAGTGCCTTGGCGAGCAGCGGGCCGGACATCGAGCCCGAGGTGTCCAGGACGACGCCGAAGGTGCAGCGGGCGACCTCCTCGGGCGGGAAGCTGCGGCCCGCACGCGGGATGTCGGGTGTCGACGCCTGCCGCCGGGCCGGCCGGGCGTAGCTGCGCACCGGCTCGGGACGGGGCACGAACTCGTCGAACCAGCGGGCCAGTCGGGCGTCCCACGGGACGGGCGGGTGCGCGAGTGCGCGGATCTCCTGGACCAGTCCGGCCGGCAGCAGGCCGCGCTGTCGGTCGGTGTGCAACTGGTGGCCCTGGACGAGGGCGCGCCGGTAGAACTCGTCGAGGTCGACGGGGTCGGCGATCCGGCCGGGCAGTGGTTCGCCCAGGATGTCGCCGACGCCCTTGCCGCGCAGCGTCGCGAGCCGTCGGCCGCGCCGCAGCCCGGTGGTGAGCCGGTCGTACACCTCCTCGGCCGACAGGCCCTTCAACTCGGCGTCGTACAGCAGCCCTTCGGGCATCGTGCCGACGCCCATCTCGACCAGCCAGCCGTTGATGACGTAGTCGGCGGCGACGTTGAAGAGATAGTGGTCGCGGGCGCCGCGGCGCCCGCCGTGGCGCAGGGCCGCGTGCAGCATCTCGTGGGCGAGGACGAACCGCCACTCCTCGTCCGTGAACCGCTTGAGCGGATTGACGTAGATCTCGCCGGCGGTGGCGTCCACGGCGGCCACGGAGATGCCGTGCACGCGGGCGAGTTCGGCGTCGGCGACGACGGTCAGTCCGGCCGCGAGGCCGCCGAGCAGTGGGTAGGACGAGACGAACCAGCTGAGGGCGCGGTCCCAGGGGCACTGGGCGACACGCTCACCGGTGAGCCGGTCCCGGCGGCCGCCCGCGACGTCCATCGCGGCGGAGACCGTACGGGTCAGGGCGTACGCGAAGGCGAGTTGCCGGTCGGGCAGGACGGTGCCCCAGTGCGGCCACTGGACCAGCAGCTGGTCGGGTTCGCCGTCCGCGGTGCCGCATCGCTCGTAGGCGGCCGGGACGCCGGTCTTGCGCCAGCGGGCGGCGAGCTGCTCCTCGTCGCCGTCGGGGTAGCTCTCGGGGAGGTGGTCGGGGGCGGTGCCGACGGGAAAGGCGGCCAGGAAGCGGTTGACGACGGTGCAGCGGGCGGCGAGGTCGAAGCGGTCCGGCTGTTCGCGGTGCTCCTTGGCGGCGGGGAGGTGGCCGAATCCGAGGTGGAGGAGGGCATGGGCGAGCGCCCAGGCCCACTCGCCGGGTTCGGCCCGCCGGGTGGGGTGGATGTGCAGCCGCCCGTTGGAGTCCGCCCGGACGAGGCCCTGGCCAGGGGCGTCGGCGTTGCCCTTGGTGCGGACGAAGTCGGCGTCGACGGCCGCGAGGGCGGGGTTGCGGCGCACCAGGTCGGCACCGGCGGCGAAGGCCTCGGCGGCCGGGTCGGGGCGGTCCGCGCCCTGCTTGCGGGACCGGCTCAACGCCGGGCCTCGACCAGGCGCGGCATGTCGCGGGCGGCCTCCACCAGGAACCAGGCGGGCAGCACCGGATTGCCGTCGGCGTCCTCGGCGATGACGGCCTGGGCCACCTCGACGGAGATCTCGGCGAGCTGCACCAGCAGCGACTTGGCGCGGTAGGAGGTCTCGCGCACGGCGGGCGAGGCGTGCTCGCGCCGGGCCGGGAGCTCCTTGACGAGCCGTCCCCGGAACGCCTCGGCGAGATAGTAGAGGAGGTCGCGGTCCTCGACGCGGCGCGGCCAGGAGGCGTCTCCCTTGAGGATCGCCTCGATACCGTAGGCGTGCCGCACGATCTTGGCGTACCCGCAGAAGGAGACGGCATGGGCGGGGGTCAGCGTCCCGTGCGCCACGATCTTCAGCGTCTCCTCGTCCAGAGCCGGGCCGAAGGAATGCAGCGCGTCGGAGAGCATGTGCCAGGAGCGGGGCGTGGAGAAGGGCTCCTCGGTCTTGGGCGGCGACCACAGATGGTCGGGCCGGTCGGTGAGGTACTCCACCACCCAGGGGTGGATGCCGTTCTCGCCCGCCCACACCAGCCAGTCGGTGGCGGAGGCGCGCAGATGGACGTGGGTGAGGCGGTTGACGAGTGCGGAGGCGATGGGGCGCGCCAGGGCGTTGTCGGTGGCGCGGTTGCCGGCGCCGATCACGATCGAGCCCGCCGGGAGTTCGTAGTTGCCGATCCGGCGGTCGAGGATGAGCGAGTAGAACGCCTTCTGCACATCCGGGGGGCGCGGCGTTCAGCTCGTCCAGGAAGAGGCAGTACGGCTCGTCGCGGGCGATTGCCTCCGGCGGGCAGAACACGGAGCGGCCGTCGCGGATCTGCGGCACGCCGATCAGATCTTCGGGCGCGAGCTGAGTACCCAGCAGGCTCACGCACTCCAGGCCCAGGGAGTCGGCGAACTTCCGCACCAGAGAGGACTTCCCGATGCCGGGAGCGCCCCACAGGAAGACCGGGCGGACTGTGGCGAGGCCCAGGAGAAGGTCCGGTATCTGAGCGGGGGTGACGGTCACTGCGGCCTGCAAGCGATGGGCTCCTTCGGGGAAATGTCCTGTCCGCCCAGTGTATTGGGGCTGCTCGGGGCGGTCGCATCCGGTTTTTCTCTCCTCCGCCGGTCTGTTGCCCCGCTGAGCGGCTTCAGTTCCGTCGGCGGCAACCGGCGCGGGAGGAAACGGCCTTGAGGTCCGCCGTGCTCCATGAGGTCCGCCGTGCTGCATGATCCCGACCGACGACCGGCGACGACCAGCCACCCGCCGCGCCGGCCGCGCCGCCGCGCGCCAGGCTGCTCCGGGCGCCCGGAGCAGCCGCCCGGCGGATCTCCCTGCGTGCGGGGCCGCTTCCCGGAACTGCCGTACGGACGTTTGATATGCGATGGGACCGGATCCGGCCACCGCGGCGCTGTCGCACGTTTTTCCGGGCGCCATTCCTCGCTGCCCGGTGAATCTCGCGGTCCCGGCGGATTTCAGGGATTTTGCTGTGGCGGCAAGGCTTCGGTGCATAGAATATCGCGCGCTGCCCGCGACGACGGCCGGGCGGGTCGGCGGCGGGGGCGAGGGCGACATGACTGAGCTGCGGGAACAGGGGAGTCAGGGCGGTCCCGCCGGAGGCTCCGCACGCACGTTCGCTTTTCCTCGCCCGCGATGCTTACGGCGTGCCGGTGATATCCCGAGCGGTCACCACAAAGCGGCCCACTCCACAGCGGTGGGCCATTTTCTTTTCCGTGGAGTGTGATGCCATGAAACGAGTCGGAAGAGACTCACGCCGGTCGGCCTGGAGATTCGGGGATCCGCTGGCGCGAACGGGCTTGTCCGTCCTCTTACTGGCGGGCGGCGCCGTGGGAGCGACGTCCGGACCGGCCTCGGCCGCCGCCGACGGCACGCTGACGGTCCAGGTGCTGCGCGACTTCTTCGGCACCGGCGTGCTCAACGCGACGATGGACGTGCCCCAGCGGGGCATGAAGGCCGAGGTCTCCGACCCCGCCGGACACCATGTCACCGGTGTCACGGACGCCACCGGAAAGGTCGTGGTACCGGCCTCGGACGTGCTGAGCGGCGGCCGTTACCGCGTCGACGTCAGCGTTCCGGCGCCGTACGACGGCCATCTGCGGGCGGCGCCCGCCTCGACGGCGGAGAACCACTTCGACAGCTTCACGTCGTTCGTGGACGTGTCGGACGGCAAGGACGCCTCCGTGGTCACCGGGGTGTGGGACCCGGCCGACTACACGCTGCCGGACACGCGGTACTTCGTACCCGTCCACAACGGAGCCAACGGCACCGACGAGCGGGCGCTCGTGGCGTTCGGGACGAAGGTCCGCGGCACCTGCCCCACGGACACGGCGTGCCCGACCACGCTGGCCACGCAGGACCAGGTCGGCACGACGTTCGGGCTGGCGTACGACAAGGACCGGACCCGGCTGTTCCAGAGCGCGTTCGCCCGCCGCTACACCGCCTACGGCCCGCAGGGCGGGGGAGCCGTCTACACGGTGCCGGTCGACGGCTCGGGCGGGCCGCGGCTGTTCGCGCGGGTGCCGGACGCCGCGGTGACGCGGCACGACACCGCGAACCTGGTCAAGGATCCCGGGTTCACCGACGCGCCGGGCAAGGAGAGCATCGGCGGCCTGGCCCTGTCGGAGGACGGAGCCACGCTCTACGCGGTGAACCTGCGCTCCCGCAGCCTGGTGAGCTTCGACGCGACGGGCGCCACCGCCGCGGCACCCGAGGCGACGGTCCCGATCCCGGACCCGGGATGCGCGAGCCCCGGCGACTGGCGGCCGTTCGGCCTCCAGGTCCACGACAACACGCTGTACGTCGGCGGCGTGTGCAGCGCGGAGAGCACGCAGCGGCGCGCCGATCTGAAGGCCGTCGTCTCCGTCTACGACGGAAAGCGGTTCACGACGGTGCTCAGCCACCCGCTCACGCAGGAACGCGGCAGCGTCTTCGGTTCCGGCGACAGGGTCACCCACTGGAACCCGTGGAACACCCGACCCGACTCATGGGACGACCGGAAGTCGGGCGGCGTGTTCATCGACCCGCAGCCGGAGCTGGCCTCCCTCGCCTTCGGCCGCGACGGCTCCATGGTCCTGGGATTCCGCGACCGGTTCATGGACGTGCTCAGCTGGGGCGGCCTCGACCCGCGCCCGGGGAACGACACCGCGGAGAACGGCATGTCCGGCGGTGACATCACCATGGTCTGCGCCACCGCCACCGGCGAGTACCAGTGGGAAGGCACCGGAAGCTGCCCCGACCACGCCACTCCCGCCGACAGCGGCGGCCAGGCAGCCGGTGTCGTCGAGTACTTCCCGGGCGACTTCTACGCCAACGCGCACCAGGAGACCGCGCTGGGCTCGGTGGCCTACATCCCCCAGCAGCAGTGGGTCGCCAGCACGGAGTTCGACCCGGTCGTGCACGTGGCGACCTCCGGGACGGGGTACCACGACATCACGACCGGTCAGGGACCGGGCAACAACCCGACCGCCAACGGCTTCCAGTTCGTGAGCCAGGAACAGGGCGGCTTCGGCAAGGCGGGCGGGCTCGGTGACATCGCGTACGCCGCGGCCAACGCGCCGGTCCAGATCGGCAACGTCGTGTGGTTCGACGGCGACCACAACGGCATCCAGGACCCGGGGCACGTACTGCTGCCAGGGGCGACGATCGACCTGCTGGACGCGGACGGCAAACAGGTCGCGACGACCAGGACCGATGCCGCCGGCGAGTACTACTTCGGTGGCGTCGGCGCCGACTACCAGCTCACACCGGGCGCGAAATACACGGTCCGGTTCGACGTGTGCACCGCGGACACCGGCCAGGTGCCCGAGCAACCCCCGGCGAGCGAGCTGAAGTTCACCCTCCCGCGGGCCGGTGCCGACCGTGCGCACGACTCCGATGTGACCCCGCCGACCACCGGCCCCCTGTGCGACGGCCGCGCACCGGTCACGGCACCGGACAGGCCCGGGGGCGTCGATCACACGATCGACGCCGGGGTGTACATCCCGAAGGCGGAACCGAGCCCGAGCCCCACCCCGACCCCGTCGCCGACCGCCACCCCGTCGCATGTCCCGGCCTCGCCGCCGGCTTCCGTACCGCCGTCCGCCGCACCGCCCGCGAACAACCCGGCCCCGGCCGACGGAGGTCCGGGCTCGATGGCGCACACCGGTATGTCCGGGGTGCCGCAGATGATCGCCCTCGTCGGACTGCTGGTGGGCAGCGGCCTGGTCGTCGCGTTCGTGAGCCGGCGGCGCCTGCGCAAACACTGAGTCACCTGGCCGACAGCGATCTGCCGACCGTCGGGCGACGCCGTGACCGCCCGGCGGTGAGGCAGAGGCGAGCGAAGAAGGGATGAGGCGAAGAGTGTCAGCGTCGAGCCGCACGCGGAGCGTCAGAAGCCGGCAGGCTCCACCGGACCGTGCGGCCGAACGACGCCGATGGCGGTGGTCACGCCGGACCGTCGCCGCCGCCATCGCCCTGGCGGTCGCCGCGGTGGCCGCGGTGGCCGGGTTCCTGTTCACCGGCGGCGGCCCCGGCCCCGGCGGGCCGCGCGCGCTGACCTCGGACGAGTCGAACCGGCTGGCGATCACGCGGTTCCGCAACTACCAGGCGCACGGGCGCGCCGTGACCATCACCGTGCCGGGCACCGCCGGAGCGCTGACCGTCACGGCGTCCGTCGACTACCGGGGCAAGGCCGGCTACGGCGTGGTGCGCGGCACCGGGCGCGGCACCTCCAGCGACGGGCTGATCGAGTGGACGGCCACCTCGGTGTCCGTCCACCCGATGGCGAACGCTCCGGCGTACGCCCCCGTGGTGCCGCCCCGCTCGGACTGGTACCGCCGCCCGCTGCTGGCGTCCGGCAGCGCGCTCGACAGCTCGCTGGCGATCGCGCTCGGCCTGGGCAGCGATCGGCCGGACAACGCCCAACTGCTCCCGCAGAACGGCGCCGCCTGGCAGGGCCGGGACGAGGTGGGCGGCCACCGGGTGGACATCATGACCGGGCCGTCCGCCGGGCACCGCTCCGGCACGGCGGGCAACGTGCGCTACTGGCTCGGCCCGGACGGCACCATGTACCGGGTCCGCGTCAGCGTGGGGTCCGAGCCGCAGCCGGTGGACATCGACTTCGACACCCACCGATATGTTCCGGTCGCGCCGGTGACCGGAGCCGCGGCGAGCCGGTAGCCGCCGCTCAGGACACCCGCACCCGCGCGTTCGCGGCGAGCAGCGACACCGGCGGCAGGGGGACGTCCGCCGTCCTCGGCAGGGCCGGAACGGCGGGGACGGCGGTGGCGCCCGCGGTGGCGGCCCGGGGGAACTGCGGCTGCGGGCCCGGCGCCGCGACCTCGGTGAACGGGATGCCGCCGGGTGCCGTCGGCGCCGTCCACCTGCCGGCGGGGGAGAGCGACCCGGCCGGACGCGGACAGGCCGCGACCACCGCGAGCCGGGCGGGCACGGTGGTACGCAACGTGTTGCCCCGCAGGCAGTTGCCCCGCCCCCGCGCGGCGGTGGGGAACGTCCAGCCGACGTCGACACCGTTGCCGGTGAAGGTGTTCTCCACGATCCGGTTGCCGACCGGAGGCAGGTCGGCCGAAGCGGTCAGCACCAGCCCGGCGCTGCTGTTGCCGGTGACGCGATTGCGCGTGAACTCGTTGTCGCTGCCGCCGTCGACACCGATGCCGATGCCCCATCCGCCGTCGGCCTGCTGCGGCGTGGCCGTCTGCTGATTGGCGGCGATCAGATTGCCCGCGATCACGGCGCTTCGCTGCGGGAGCAGCTTCTCCTGGTGGTCCGAGTCGGTGGTGAGCCCGACCCGGTTGCCCGCCAGCCGGTTGCCGACCACATACATGTCCCCACCGGCGTTGGTGCCCTCGTAGCCGACCGCGTTCAGCTCGGCGACGTTGTCCCGCACCACGATGCGGCAGGGCTTGCACTGCCCGACGTAGATCCCCGAGTCGGCCGCGCCCGACGCGTACGAGTGCTCGATCACACCGTTCTGCGCGGAGAACGCGTAGATGCCGTACAGGCCGTTGCGGGTCGCGGTCACGTACGAGACCAGGAACGACTTCAGGAAGGTGACGGGCTCCTCGCCGGTGTCGTAGCCACCGCTGCGTCCCGGCATCCCGGCGGCCGCCTTCGCCGAACCGGTGACCAGGACGCCGTTCTGCGTGTTGTTCTTCACGGTCAGGTTCTGCACGGCCACCCCGGGGGCCGCGACGACCACGCCGTTCGGCTGCCGCAGCCGGCCGTCGATGACGACCTTGTCCCGGGACACACCGCGCAGCGTGACACGTGCCGTGCCGATCCGCACCGACTCGTGGTACACCCCCGCGGAGACCAGCACCAGGTCGCCGGGCCGGGCCAGCGACACTGCGGACGAGATCGTCGGGGCATCGGCGGGCACCCGGATCGTCACCTGCGCACCGCTCGGCCGCCGACCCTTGTCCGACCCGCCACCATCACCACCGCCGCACGCGACCGCGAAGGACAGCGTGCCCAGTACGGCCGCCAGCACGCGAAGAGCTAATCGAGGCATGATCCCAGTCTGGCACGGTGCCCCAACCGCGCGCCGGAGTATGGCGGTTCACCGGCGCGCGAACTCTCGGTGTGGCACCCTCACTCCATGCGCCGAGCCGCCCCCCACCCGTCGCGCCGCAGGTTCCTCGACGTCACCGGTGCCATGGTGGCCGCCGGACTGACCAGCGGGTGCACACCGGACCCCGCCCGGCCGGGCCGGAGCGCCCCCTCCGCACCGGCCACCCCCCTGCCGGTTCCGGCGACGGGCCGCCACCAGGCGGGCATCACCCTTCCCCGGACGGCCCAGCGCAACCTGCTCGCCGTGGTGGCCGACCTCGCCCCCGATGTGTCTCCCGGCCCGCTGCTGGCCGAACTCGGACAGACCGTCAGCGCCCTCGCCGCGGGCACCGACCCGCGCCTGCTGGGCCTGCCGCCGGGCGACCTCACCGTGACCGTCGGCGTCGGCCCGCGCCTGGTCCGCGCGGCCGGTGCCGCACTGCCCGGCGCGACGGACCTCCCGGAATTCGCCCGCGAGCGCATCGCCCCGCGAGCACGCGGCGGCGACCTGCTGATGCAGATCTGCGCCGGTGACGCGCTGCTCCTCCCGGTCGCCGCCGCCGCGCTCCTGGACCAGGCCGGCGCACGTCTGCGCGAACGCTGGCGGCAGTCCGCACGCCGCGGTGCGGACGTGCCCCTGGGCAACGGCCTCGCCGCGCCCCGCAACCCGCTGGGCTTCATCGACGGCATCGTGGGCCCGCACACGGCCGCCGAACAACAGCGCGACCTGTGGCTCGCCGGGCCGCCCGAGGTCGCCGGTGGCACCCTCGCCGTGCTGCGGCGCATGGAACTCGATCTGCCGCGGTTCGCGGCCCTGTCCGTCGCCGAGCAGGAAGCGGTCTTCGGGCGGCACAGGGCCGACGGCACCCCCCTCTCGGGCGGTCCCGTCACCGCGGGGCCGGACCTCGGCGCCAAGACGGCGGACGGCCGCTATCTCGTCCCCGCGGACGCCCACGCGCGCAGGGCCAACCCCGCCGTGGTCGGCACCGGCCTCATGCTCCGCCGCTCCTACAGCATCGACGACCCCGCACCCGGCCTGCTCTTCATCAGCTTCCAGAACGACCTGCGGACCTTCACCGCCACCCTCACCCACATGGACACCTCCGACGCACTGCTGCGCTTCACCACCACGACCGCCGGAGCGACGTTCCTGATCCTCCCCGGCTTCGACCGCCGACACCCGCTCGGATCCCGGCTGTTCGGCCGACCACGCTGAACCCGGCGCGCCCGGCGCTTCCTCCGGGCCACGCTCGTCCACCGGCTCGCGCCGTCCCTGGCGCTCTCCCTGCTGCCCCCGGAAGCGTCACCGGCGTTGCGCCGTTCAGGTGCCGCCGCACCTGCGGCGGCGGCCGACGGGGAAGTGTTCCAGGACGGCCGTCGAGCAACGAGGAGAGGTGGTGGCCGTGGCGGACGGACCGGTGGTCGCGGACGTCGTCGTGGTGGGCGCGGGCGTGGCCGGGCTGGCGTGTGCCCGCGACCTGGCCGCGGCCGGACGCGGCGTCACGGTGCTGGAGGCCGGTGACGCGGTGGGCGGCCGGATGCGGACCGACCGCCTGGACGGCTTCACGGTGGACCGCGGATTCCAGGTCGTCAACCCGGCCTACCCGCAGCTGAGGCGCCGCCTGCCCGCCCGCTTCCTTGCCCCCCGCCCCTTCCTGCCGGGCGTTCTGGTGCACACCGGCGACCGCCGGGTGCTGCTGGCCGACCCCCGTCGCCGGCCCGACACGGTGACGTCCCTGCTGACCGGGCGGCTCGCGCGACCGCGCGACCTGGCGGCTCTGGCCGCGCTCGGCGCCCGCGACGCCCTGGCCCCGGCCCGGACGCTGAAACACGCGCCCGAGCGCACCACCCGTGCCGCGCTGGCCGCCGCGGGCTTCTCCGACGCGTTCGTTCAGGACTTCTTCCGGCCGTTCCTCTCCGGTGTCTTCCTGGAGGACGCGTTGGAGACCTCCAGCCGGGTGTTCCACCTGGTGTGGCGCAGCATGCTGCGCGGCGCGCTGTGCCTGCCGGCCTTCGGGGTGCAGTCCGTGCCGCGCGCCCTGGCCGCGGCGCTGCCCGAGGGCACCGTACGGCTCGGCACCCCCGTGGCCCGCCTGGCCGAGGGGGCAGTGGTCACGGCCGACGGCACGGAGCTGCCGGCCCGCGCCGTCGTCGTGGCGACCGGCGCCGACGCCGCCGCGCGCCTGCTGCCCGGCCTGGACGTACCCGCCCACCGCACCGTCACCACGTACTACCACGTCGCGGACCGCTCCCCGCTGGGCCGCCCCCTGCTGCTCGTCGACACCCGCCGCCGCGTGCTGAACACCTGCGTCCTCAGCGATGTGGCGCCCGAGTACGCCCCGCGCGGCAGCGCCCTGATCGCCACCTCGGTGCTCGGCGGCGACACGGCGCCCGTACGGGACGCCGTGGCCGCCGCCCTGTCCGAGATGTACGGCACCGACGCCACCGCCTGGGACCTGCTGGTCGCCCGCACCGTCGAGGGCGCCCTGCCCGCCATGCCGCCGCCCTGGCCGCTGACCCGGCCGTGCCGCACCGGGCCCGGCCGCTACGTCTGCGGGGACCACCGCGCCACGGGATCCGTCCAGGGAGCCCTCGCCGGGGGCGCCCGTGCGGCCCGGGAGGTGCTGCGAGACCTGGCGGCCCCCTGACGGACGGGCACAGCATGCCGGGCACCGGGCCGGGAAGCCGGGAGACACCGCGGCGCGCGACGGGGCGGCCCGTGGACGGTGCCGCTACGGAGCCACAGCGGCGGCGGTGGCGGTCACCGCGGCCCTCGGAGCCGGAGCCACGGCCGCCCGGACCCTGGTCCCCTGTGCGGCGTGGTGCCTGTTCGCCACCGTCCTGAACACCTCGATCGTCCGCCGCAACGCCTGACGCCCCGGCCCGGACGGCCGCCGCTTCGTCACTTCTTGCGCTTCAGGGCCGACGGCTTGTGGACGGCCGACCGCCCGCTCCTGTCGCTGCGGACCTGGTACTGCGGCTCTTCCGGAGAAGCGTCCACCGTGCGGCCGGCGGCCTCGGTCCGCTCGGTGATCTTCTTCTCCACCCGGCCCGTGGTCTCGCTGCCGTGGCTCCGCCAGGCGACCTCGTCGCCCGCGGCCGGCTCCTTCTTCCCGGAGGAACTGCGCTTCGCCATCATCATGGTGCCCTCCCGAACACAAGCGGACAGCGTCTCCTCCAGCATGCGGGCTGCCGCCGCCGGTGTCCTCCGGGACGGCGCTCACCCGGGCTAAACGCACCGCACGGCCGACCGCCCGCCGAGCCGACTCCGACAGTCCCGACCGCGACATGAACCTGTCCGGTCGGGGCACGGCTCCCTGATGGCCACCCGGCTGCGGGTGGAGGTACAACGCACGCACGAAACGCCGACCGGGCACCCGGCGGCCGACGCACGCCCTGGGGGAGGGAGTTCGTCGTCGCGCGAGCGAAGGTATGCCGGTGAGCACCGACCCGATGGTCACACATGTCGTCGCGGCCCTCGCCGTCGTGATCACGGCCGCCCAGCTCCTCGGAGCAGCGGCCCGAGAGCTCCGCCGGCCCGCCGTCATCGGGCAGTTGCCGGCCGGTGTCGCCCTCGGCCCGAGCCTGCTCGGGCTGGTGCCGGGCGGAGTCCACGACGCCCTGTTCCCCGCCCGGATCGCACCGGTCCTGACGGCGCTGGCACAAGTCGCCCTGGTGCTCTTCCTGTTCGCCGTCGGCCATGAACTCGACCTCGGCCGGTTCTGCCACCGCCGCGCGGTGACCGTGGTCGCGCTGAGCGGGTTCGCGGTCCCGATGCTGACCGGCGCCGGTCTCGTCGTACTCCTCCCGGGAGCCTTCCGCTCCGTCGATGCAGGCCGCCCGGTCGACACCGCCTTCACGCTCTCCATGGCGGTCGCCCTGTCCATCACGGCGGTACCCGTACTGGCCGGGATCATCACGGATCAGGGACTGGCCGGAAGCCGGCCGGCCGTGATCGCCCTGGCCGCCGCCGGTGTCATCGACGTCCTGAGCTGGCCGGTGCTCGCCCTGTGCCTGGCCGGCGGCGGTGACGGCTCCCTGACCACGTGGTTCACCAGGGTCGCGCTGCTGGCGGCCTACATCCTGGTGATGGTGCTCGCCGTACGGCCCGTGCTGGTGTGGTGGACGAACCGGCCGGTCTCCCCGCCGACCGACCCGGTGCCCGTCGCCACCGCGCCGGCGCTGGCCTCGGCCTGGGCGACCAGCGCGCTCGGGCTGCATGTGATCTTCGGCGCGCTGCTGGCCGGTGCCCTCATGCCCCGACGGCGCGACGGCGTCCCGGGCAGCCGGTTGCCGGGCCCCTCCGGGAGACCGGCGGCCTGCTGCTGCCGGTGTTCTTCACGGTCTCGGGGATGTCGGTGGAGCTGAGCGCACTGCGTGGCCGGGACCTCGTGCTGCTGCTCGTGCTCTGCGCCGCGGCGGTCGTCGGCAAAGTGGCCTCGGGCGCGCTCGCCGCCCGGACCGGCGCCCGCCTGCCCTGGCGCGACTGCTGGTCGGCGTTCTGCTCAACACCCGCGGACTGACCGAACTCATCGTGCTGAACGCGGGTTTGCAGGCCCACCTGATCGGTCCGAGGCTCTACGCGCTGCTTGTTGTGACGGCCCTCTTCACGACGGCGCTCGCCGGTCCGCCGGCCGGGCCCCTGCGCCGCCCGGCCACCCCGCCCCCGCGCGCCCACGCCGACCCGGCGGGCACGACCGCCCCGGAGCCGGTGGACGCGGGGGAGCGGAGATGAGGCACCCCGGGAGGCCGACTCCCGGAGGCGCGTGAGACCGCCGTGCCGGGCTACACCACCCGGGTGCCGACCACGCAGGTGTCGTCGTCCGTGTCCGACTTGCTGTAGGTCAGCAGACGGTCGAGCTGCTGGTCCAGCGTCCTCGGCGCCGTCCGGGCCGTGGCCAGCAGATGGGCCAGGGACTCCTCCACGCTCCGGTCCCGGCGTTCGATCAGCCCGTCGGTGTACATCAGCACGGTGTCACCGGACGCCAGCTCCAGCTCCGCCTCCTCGTACACGGCGTCGGGCACCGCGCCCAGCAGCAGGCCCTTGATGAGGGGCAGGGGAGCGGCCTCCGGACCGCGGACCAGCACGGGCGGAAGGTGGCCCGCCCGCGCCCACCGCAGGACACGGCGGTCCTGGTCGTACAGCGCGCACACCGCGGTGGCGGTGACCGCGCCCGTGAGATGGTGCGCCACGATGTTCAGCCACGACAGGAGCTGGCCGGGACCGGCCCCGGTCACGGCGAGCCCGCGCAGGGCGTTGCGCAGCACCACCATGCTGGTGGCGGCCTCGATGCCGTGCCCGGCGACGTCGCCCACGCACAGCAGCACCAGCCCGGACGGCAGCACCACGGTGTCGTACCAGTCGCCGCCCACCAGGTGCTCGGTCTCCGCCGGCCGGTAGCGCACGGCGATCTCCAGCCCCGACACCTGAAGCGGAGCCTGCGTCGGCGGCATGATGGCGTGCTGCAATTGCAGGGTCAGCCGGTTGCGCTCGGTCGCCTGCTGCTCGGTGTGGGCGAGCTGGTCCCGGGTGGCGGCGAGCGCGACCTCCGTCCAGTGCTGGGCGGAGATGTCCTGGTAGGCGCCCCGGACGGCGAACAGCCGGCCGTCGGTGTCCAGCACCGGCTCCGCGACCACCCGGATGTGCCGGGTCACGCCGTCGGGCCGTTGCAGACGGAACGCCGCGGAGGCCGGCCTGCGCTGGTGCAGCACGGTCCGCAGGAACCGGCCGAGCGGCACCGCGTCGTCGGAGTGCGCGTGCTGGGGCAACTCCTCCAGCGGGACCGGCGATCCGACCGGCTCACGCCCGTACAGGTGGAACAACTGGTCGTTCCAGGTGATATCCCCGGTGAGCAGGTTCTCCTCGAAGCCGCCGATACGGCCCAGGCGCTGGGCGTGCTGGAGGAGGCTCGCCAGCCGAGCCGTCTCGTCCTCGATGCGCCAGAGCAGCAGGACGCTGCTGCCGTGCCGGCTGATGCTGATGTCCGCGACCGTCGACAGCGGCACCTGGTCGACCAGCGACATCAACTGCATGCGCCGGGCCCGGAACGGCTCTCCCGTGGCCCACACCCGCTCCACCCGCTGGAACAGCTCGCTCCTGCCCGCGGCCATGGGATACGCCTCCAGCAGCAGCGCGCCGTTGACCACCGCGCGGGGGCGGCCCGCCGGGTCGAGGAAGCGGCCGTTGACGTGCTGGATGCGGAAGTCGACCAGCTGCCCCGAGCCGTCGACGTGCGGGACCAGGACCAGGGCGGGATCGTGCAACCCGTCCGCCAGGTCCATCAGTTCGGCGGTGGGCGGCAGGATCCCCGCCTCGTGTCCCGCGTCCCGGTGCAGCGTATGCGTCTCCAGGGTGTGCGCGCACAGCTCGGCCAGGGCGTCCACCTGCCGGACGATCTGCGGCGGCTGGGGTTCGAGCGGCTCCGGCCAGGCGATCTCCAGCACGCCGTGGATGCGGCCGCCGGTGCCCGCGGGGACCGCGACCCGGCCGCCGTCCGGGTGCACGTGCCGGCCCACGGTCGGCAGCCCTGTTGCGGAGAGCGAGGACAACCACTGACCGGCCCGCTCGGTCAGGGCGCGGCGTGCCACCGTCGCCACCTCCGGCGGGACGTACCGCCACCGGGTGGCTTCCGCCGGGGGGAACCCGGCGCTGCCGACGAGGGTCAGCGAGCCGTCGGCGCCCGCCGCCCACACGGCCACGGCCACCGCGCCCAGCGGACGCAGCGCGTGCTCCAGCAGGGAGTCGGCGACGGCCTGGGTGTCGTCGGCCGCCAGCACCCCGCTCTCGGCCGCCCGCAGCCGTACGGCGGCGGTGTCGCGCTCCACCGCGCCCCCGGCGGCGGCCAGGAAGGCGTCCGTGACCTCCGCCAGCCGGTCCCGGGCGGCCTGGTTGATGACCTCGACCGCGAACTCCAGCGTCGTCGTCCCGGCCTGCTCGGTCAGCTCGGCGAGTTGCCGGGCCGCCTGCGCCGGGCCGCACCCGAGCCGCTCGACCAGGATGCCCTTGGCCATCTCGACCAGGGCCCGGCCCTCCGCCTCCGCCTGCGCGCTGCGCACCTCGCGGCGCAGCCGCTCCACGGTGGCGGCCAGCCTGCCGACGGGCGACGCCGGGGCGACCGGGCCGGGCAGGTCCGGCGGCGCCGAGGCGCCGCGGGCGGCCGGCAGGGCGGCCGCCGACGGCTCCGGGCAGGGCCCGGCGCCCCGCGGCCCGTGCGGTTCTTCGGTGGTGCTCACGATGCGGATGCTCCTCGGCTGAAGGGTGCTCGCTCGCTCACGCGGACAGCCAGCGTCGGACACAGGCGATCAGGTCGTGCGCGTCCACGGGCTTGGTGACGTAGTCGCTCGCCCCCGACGCCAGCGACTTCTCCCGGTCACCGGGCATCGCCTTCGCGGTGACGGCGATGATCGGCAGATCGGCGTACCGGGGCAGCTTGCGGATCTCCGCCGTGGCCGTGTAGCCGTCCATCTCCGGCATCATCACATCCATCAGCACCAGTGCGATGCCGGGGTTGCCGAGCAGGGTGTCGATGCCCTTGCGCCCGTTCTCCGCGTGCAGCACCTGGAAGCCGTACATCTCCAGGATCCCGCTGAGCGCGAAGAGGTTGCGCGCGTCGTCGTCGACGACCAGGACCGTACGGCCCCGGAAACCGGCGTCGACGGGCGGCGCGAGGTCATGGGGCTCCTCGGGCCGTACGAGGGAGAGCACATCCCCGGGTTCCTCGGCCGACAGGTGCAGGACGATGCGTTCGCGCAGTTCGTCCAGGCCGGAGAGGAACTCCACGGACCCGTCGTCCCGGTACCGGCGCAGCAGCTCGCCCGAGCCCGCGTCGGCGCGGTGGCCGCCGTGCACGAGCACGGGCACACCCGTCAGCCCCGAGTCGCTGCGCAGCGCCGTCAGGAACCGGTCCGCCTCGCCCTCGGGCATGTCGAGGTCCAGGACGACGCAGTGGCAGGGCCTGGCCGCCAGCGCGCCCGCCGCCTCCTGCGCCCCCACCGCGGTGATGACGTCCACCGCGGGCAGCGCGGTGCCGTCGTCCGCGCCGAGCCGGGACAGATCCGCGACCACACTCTCGGCGACCAGGGTCAGCAGCCCGCGGGAACGCTCCTCGACGACGAGCAGCCGCCGCGGGTGCTGCCGGGCCGGACCGGCCGCCTGCACGGTTCCGGCCACCGGCCCGGCGACGGCGGCCGGTGCGTCCGGCGCCTGCTCGACGGGGCGGCCGCCGCCCGGCAGCCGCTCGAAGTCGGGACGGGCCACCGGCAGGAAGAGCGTGAAGGTGGTGCCCCGGCCCGGCGTGCTGTCCACCACCACGGCACCGCCCAGGAGATGGGCGATCTCGCGGGTGATGGACAGGCCCAGACCGGTGCCGCCGTACTTGCGGCTCGTGGTGCCGTCCGCCTGCTGGAAGGCACCGAAGATCGACTCCAGATGCTGCTCCGAGATGCCGATGCCGGTGTCCTTGACCCGGAAGGCCACGACGGCGCCGCCCCGTACGACACCCTCGGGCACCTCGTCGTCCGTGGCGGACTCGATGGCCAGCTCCACGCTGCCCTGCTCGGTGAACTTCACCGCGTTGGACAGCAGGTTGCGCAGGATCTGCCGCAGCCGGGAGTCGTCGGTGAGCAGGTCCGCGGGCGTACCGGCCGCGGTGCTGACGTCGAACTCCAGGCCCTTCTGCGTGGTCATGGGCCGGAACGTGGCTTCCACGTACTCGATGAGCCGGTCCAGCGGCACCCGCTCGGGAGTGACGTCCATCTTGCCCGCCTCGACCTTCGACAGGTCGAGGATGTCGTTGATGAGTTGCAGCAGGTCGCTGCCGGCCGAGTGGATGATTCCCGCGTACTCGACCTGCTTCGGGGTGAGGTTGCGCGAGGGGTTCTGCGCCAGCAACTGGGCGAGGATGAGCAGGCTGTTGAGCGGGGTGCGCAGCTCGTGGCTCATGTTCGCCAGGAACTCCGACTTGTACTTCGAGGCCAGCGACAACTGCTGAGCCCGTGCCTCCAGTTCCCGCCGCGCCTGTTCGATCTGGAGGTTCTTCGCCTCGATGTCGCGGTTCTGGTCCGCCAGCAGCGACGCCTTGTCCTCCAGCTCGGCGTTGGAGCGCTGTAGTTCGTCCTGCTGGGACTGCAACTCGGCGGAGCGGGCCTGGAGTTCGGCCGTCAGCCGCTGGGACTCCTCCAGCAGCTCGTCGGTACGGGCGTTCGCCACGATCGTGTTGACGTTGACACCGAGGGCCTCGCGCAGCTGTTCCAGGAAGTCCTGGTGGACCGGGGTGAACGCGGTGAGCGACGCCAGCTCGATGACCCCGAGGACCTGGTCCTCGAACAGGATCGGCAGCAGGATCAGCGCACGCGGAACGGCCTGGCCCAGCCCGGAGGAGATGGTGACGTACCCCGGGGGCAGGTCGCCGACGGCGATGGTACGGCGGCTGTGGGCGGCCTGGCCGACCAGCGAGCGGCCGAAGGCGAAGCGGGTGGGCCGGACGTCGTCCTCGGCCCGGCCGTAGGAGCCGACCAGCCGCAGCTCGGGGCCGCGCGCCCCGTCCTCGGCGAGGTAGAAGGCGCCGTACTGGGCCGACACCAGCGGCGTCAGCTCCTCCATGATCAGCTCTGCCACCACCGGCAGGTCCCGGTGCCCCTGGAGCAGGGAGGAGATCCGCGCCACATTGGTCTTCAGCCAGTCCTGTTCCTGGTTGGCCCGGGTGGTCTCGCGCAAGGACTCCACCATGGAGTTGATGTTGTCCTTGAGCTCGGCGACCTCGCCGGACGCCTCCACGGTGATGGACCGGGTCAGATCGCCCTCGGCGACGGCGCTGGCCACGGCGCCGATCGCCCGCACCTGGCGGGTCAGGTTGCCCGCCAGCTCGTTGACGTTCTCCGTCAGCCGCTTCCAGGTCCCGGAGACGCCCTCCACCTCGGCCTGGCCGCCGAGGCGGCCCTCGGTGCCGACCTCGCGGGCGACGCGGGTGACCTCGTCGGCGAAGGCGGACAGCTGGTCGACCATCGTGTTGATGGTCGTCTTCAGCTCCAGGATCTCGCCGCGCGCGTCGACGTCGATCTTCTTCGACAGATCGCCCCGGGCCACCGCGGTCGTCACCAGCGCGATGTTGCGCACCTGTCCGGTCAGGTTGTCCGCCATGGAGTTGACGTTGTCGGTGAGGTCCTTCCACGTACCCGCCACGTTCGGCACATGGGCCTGGCCGCCGAGGCGGCCCTCGGTGCCGACCTCGCGGGCGACGCGGGTGACCTCGTCGGCGAACGCGGAGAGCGTGTCGACCATGGTGTTGATCACGTCGGCCAGGGCCGCGATCTCGCCCTCGGCCTCCACCGTGATCTTGCGGGACAGATCGCCCCGGGCCACGGCGGCGGCGACCTGCGCGATGGAGCGCACCTGCCCGGTCAGGTTCGACGCCATCACGTTGACGTTGTCGGTGAGGTCCTTCCAGGTGCCCGAGACTCCCTTGACGTCGGCCTGGCCGCCGAGGCGGCCCTCGGTGCCGACCTCGCGGGCGACGCGGGTGACTTCGTCGGCGAACGCGGACAGCTGGTCGACCATCGTGTTCATGGTGGTCTTCAGTTCCAGGATCTCGCCCCGGGCATCGACCGTGATCTTCTGCGAGAGGTCGCCCTTGGCGACGGCGGTCGCCACATGGGCGACGTTGCGGACCTGGTTGGTCAGGTTGCCCGCCATCGAGTTCACCGAGTCGGTGAGGTCACGCCAGGTGCCCTTGACGCCCTTGACGTCGGCCTGGCCGCCGAGGCGGCCCTCGGTGCCGACCTCGCGGGCGACGCGGGTGACTTCGTCGGCGAACGCGGACAGCTGGTCGACCATCGTGTTGATGGTGCTCTTCAGCTCCAGGATCTCGCCCCGGGCGTCCACGGTGATCTTCTGCGAGAGGTCGCCCTTGGCCACCGCCGTGGTCACCTGGGCGACGTTGCGGACCTGGCTGGTCAGGTTGCCCGCCATGAAGTTCACGGAGTCGGTCAGGTCCCGCCACACACCGGCGACCCCGGGCACCTTCGCCTGGCCGCCGAGGCGGCCCTCGGTGCCGACCTCGCGGGCGACGCGGGTGACTTCGTCGGCGAACGCGGACAGCTGGTCGACCATCGTGTTGACGGTGTTCTTCAGCTGAAGGATCTCGCCGCGCGCCGGGACGTCGATCTTCTGCGACAGGTCGCCCTTGGCGACCGCGGTCGCCACCTGGGCGATGTCCCGGACCTGCGTGGTCAGATTGCCCGCCATGGCGTTGACGGAGTCCGTGAGGACGGCCCAGGTCCCGGACACCCCGGGCACCTCCGCCTGTCCGCCCAGCGTCCCCTCGGTACCCACCTCCCGGGCCACCCGGGTGACTTCGGAGGTGAACACGGACAGCTGATCGACCATGCCGTTGAACACGGTCGCGATGTCGCCCATGAGACCGGCGGCGTCCTCAGGCAGCCGGGTGCCGAAGTCACCGTCCCGTACGGCCGTCAGACCCGCCAGCAGCTGCCGCAGCTCCCGTGCGTCCGGCACGGCCTCGACAACCTTGGTCCCCTCGCTGGTCATGCGCACCCTCGTCCCGCTCGTCCGTGCCCGAAATCCCCTTGGCCACGCACGCACGGATCACTCACGTGAACCCCCGAGGGTGTGTTCACGCAAGGCCGGTTCAGCAGAAGGGCAGCCCCCAGCGCTGCGGACACTCCGCGCGACGTGTCGGCTTCCCGGCGGGTCCGGGGGACCTGCCGCGAAACCCGGGCTTCCGCTGCCTGAAAGTCCCGGTGCTGCTCCGTGAGAGCAACGCGACTCCGTAGCTTAGACCAGAGACCCGGGCACCCGACCGGCCAGATCCCCCGGAGTCACCCGGCGGAGCGGCGGCCCGAGCCCCCGGGCGCTGCGGCGACGCTCAGTGGTCCAGGGCGTCGGGGAGGGTGGGGTGGCAGCCGATGACTTCGTCGATGCCGACGATCTGCAAGGTGCGCAGCACCGTGGGGGAGGGGGCGGCCAGGCGCAGCCACCCTCCCGCCGCCGTGGCGGCCTGGTGGCCGTTGAGGAGCAGGTTGATGCCGCTGGAGTCCATGAACGTGACCTGCCGCATGTCGACCGCGACGCGGGAAGGGCCGGGGGCGTCCAGGGCCCGGCGGAGCGTCTCGCCGGTGTCGTGGTCGATCTCCCCGGCCAGGGTCAGGACCCGGACGTCGTCGCAGGTGGTGGCGGTGACCGACAGCCCGACCGGCTGGGGCGCCTGGGCGGCGGCTCGGGCGTCTGTCGTGTGTCCTTCGGCCATGCGGGTGATACTGGCACACCGCGGCCTCGCCCGGCAGTACCGCCCCGCACGGCGCGGGCGGGCCGACGGGGTGCGGGGCGTGCTCCGCACGAGCGGGGGTATGCGCGCGGGACGGGATCCGGGCAGTGAGGACGGCAGCAGTGGTGACAGCGCCGGTGGGCGAGGACGGCAGCACGCCGGGCGGACAGGACATACGGACCACGGCCGCGTTGGACGGGGACGGCCCCGGCATCGCCCGCGCCCGCGGGCTGGCAGTCGAGTTCCTCACCCGGGCGCGGGCCGAGCACGGTCTGCCAGTCTCGCGGCGGGCGATGGATCTGACGCAGCTGGTGGTGAGCGAGCTGGTCACCAACGCCCGCAAGTACGCCCCCGGTCCGGCCGTGCTGGACCTGCGCATCACCGGCGACCTGGTCGAGATCGCGGTGTGGGACCACGATCCGGTGCTGCCCGTCGCCCGCGCCGCGGACGCCGGCCGTGTCGGGCAGCACGGCCTGGAGATCGTGAGGGCCGTCGCCCAGGAGTTCGCGGTGCGGCGCGAGCCGGTCGGCAAGTGCGTCACGGCCCGCCTCGCCCTCGCCGACGACGCCGGCGAGGACCCCCCGGGGCACCGGCACCTGTGAGCAGGTCTCGGGCCGGGGCAACGTCGGTCCGAGTGCCTGCCGCGGGGAACGTGGGCCGCCGGCCGGGTCAGAGAACGGGGACGCAGATCTCGCAGAGGTGCTGGGCGAGCATGGCGGGCCGATAGCGTTCGAGGACAGGGCGTGCGGTGTCGACGGTGAGGGACCGGGCGGCAAGGCCGTCGAACAGACCGGCCCAGGCGTGTGCGAGGCCCTCGGCGGTGTGCGCGGTGGTGAGCACCGCGTGGCGGCCACCGGCGATACGACCGGCCCGGACCTCGGGGTGACGGACCTCGGTGTCGTCGGGCAGTACGAGGCAGGTGTCGTAACGGCAGTCGCCGGGCGGAGTGCGGGCGGGGTCGTCGCGGGCGATGCCCAGGACGGCGGAGTCGGCCCCCAGCAGGCCGTTCGCCGCGGCCCAGGACTTCAGCCTTTCCATCTGCATTCCGTTCGCCTCCCCATAGGGGCCTGTTCGTCGCAGAAAGGCGATACGGAATTCTGGTATTTCTTCCACCGTGAACACGGTCTCCTCCTCTTTTCGAGCGGATTCGAGACCACGGTATCAAGGTATAAAATTCACCCTCGGTGGTTTGTAAAAGAAAAGAAGAGCCGGGCGTATTCAGCGCAGCAGGAGACCGATGGCGACCTTCAGCCGTTCGAGATAGAACTCCGGTGCCGCGGCCTGGTGCTTCAGGCCGGTCGATGTGCTGATCAGCGTCTGGGCGATCTGCCGGGCCGTCACCCGTCCCGTCTCGGCAGCGATCGCGCCGGTGACCAGGTGCTCGAAGCGCCGCGGCGTGGTCACGGCGATCTCCCCCAGCAGACCGGGGTTGTCCTCGATGACCACCGCCACATCGCGGGCCAGCGGGCCGATGTAGCGGCCGGCCCAGTGGTCGAACGCATCGAGGAGGCGCTCTCCGAGGGGGCGGCCGGTGTCGCTCAGAACGTGCTCGACCGCTGCGATGTCGCGTTCCAGAGCCTGGGTGACGGCGGCACGGAACAGGCTCTCCTTCGAGGAGAAGAGGAAGTAGAGCCCGGGTCGGGAGATGTCCGCCGCCCGCGCCACCTCCTCCATCGACGTCTTCCGGTAACCGAATCGGGCGAACGTGGCCATGGCGGAGTCCAGCACCATGGTCCGGCGGTCGGTGCCGACGACTGCGTCCGGCGAGTCGCCGGCGGCGGGACGGGTCATGGACCGACCCTACGAGCCGAAGTCGAACTATACAAACCAAGCCCAGTACGTATAGTCGGCGCCATGACTGCTCGCGAACCCGTCTCCACGCCCTTCACCGCCGCCGACACCGCGGACGAGGTACTGCGGGGCGTCGACCTCACCGGTGTCCGCGCGATCGTGACGGGAGCCTCCTCCGGAATCGGGATCGAGACGGCGCGCGCGTTGACCTCCGCCGGGGCGGAGGTGACGCTAGCTGTCCGGAACACGACGGCGGGGGACGCCGTCGCCGCGACGATCGAGAGGTCGACCGGGGGGATACGCCCCCGGGTCGTCCGGCTCGATCTGGCCGACAGGGCCGTCGTCACGCGGTTCACCGGCGCGTGGGACGGCCCGCTGCACCTGCTGATCAACAACGCCGGCCTGGTCACCGGTGGGCTCGAACGCACAGCCGAGGGCTGGGAACTGCAATTCGCGACGAACCATCTCGGCCACTTCGCCCTCGCCACCGGCCTCCACGACGCCCTGGCCCTCGGAGCGGCCGACCGCGACGGAGCGCGGATCGTCTCGGTCAGCTCGACGGCGCACATGCGCGCCGGGATCGACTTCGACGACCTCCACTTCGAGCGGCGCGACTACGATCCGCAGATCGCCTACGCCCAGTCGAAGACGGCGAACTCCCTCTTCGCCGTCGAGGCGACCCGGTTGTGGGCATCCGACGGCATCGTCGCCAACGCGGTGAATCCCGGCGGTGTCGCGACGGGGCTGCAACGCAACTTCACCGCACGGCAGAAGGAGTCCCTCGACGCGGCCGAGGCCGCCGGAGTCTTCACCTACAAGACGGTCGAACAGGGGGCGGCCACCAGCATGGTCGCCGCCGTCGCCCCGGAGTTCGCGCGCTCCGGAGGCCACTACCTCGACGACGGGCGGGAGGCCTGCACCGTGACGAACGACGCCGACCTCGCACAGCACCCGCACGGGGTCAAGGAATGGGCGCTCGATCCCGCCACCGCCGAGCACCTCTGGACGGTCTCGGCCGATCTGCTCCGCCGCTGACCCCCGACCTCCCGACGCCACGGCAAGCGCCACCACCGGCTTCCCGGCCGGTCACCGCCTCCGTGAGGAACAGTCAGACACCCTCAGGATCCAGGTCGTCCAACAATCGCGGGCCGGACGGCGTCCATCCGAACCGCTGCCGCGTGCGCGCGCTCGACGCCGGCTTGTCCACGGTGGCGAGATGCCCGAGGAACCCGAGCGCGTCTGCCTCCACGGACCGCACGGGGACGTTCAGCGCCCGTCCGATCGCCGTCGCCGTGTCCAGCAGGGTGACGCCCTCCTCGTGCACGGCGTGCAGCACGCTGCCCGCGGGAGCTTCCTCCACGGCGATCCGGAAGAGCCGGGCGGTGTCGCGGACATGGACGGCGGGCCAGCGGGCGGAACCGTCTCCCACGTAGCCGGACACACCGCCTCGCCGGGCCAGGTCGAACAGCGCGCCCGCGAACCCTCCGCGCCCGCCCGCGGCGTGGACGGTGTGCGGCAGCCGTACGACGGCGGAACGCACACCCCGCGCCGCCAGGCCGAGCACGGCGCGCGCGTTGTGGGCGCGCCCCGCCAGGGGACCGGTGTCCTGCGGGTCGTCGTCCTCCGTGGCGGCCCTGCCGGGGACGGCCGGGACGGTGGCGGCGGCGACGAACGGCTTCCCCGTTCCGGCCAGTACCGCACCGATCGCGTCGATCGCGGCACGGTCGGTGCGTACGGCCTTGCCGAAGTCGCCGAAGTCGTGGACGAAGGCGAGGTGCACGACACCGGCGGCCGCGCGGGCGCCGGTACGCAGCGCGCCGAGATCGGCGAGGTCACCGCGGAGCACCTCCGCTCCCGCGGCACCGATCGCGGCCGCGGCCGCGTCCGTACGGGCCAGACCGAGGACCTGATGGCCCGCCGAGAGCAGTTCGGGGACGACGGCCGACCCGACGAATCCGGACGCGCCGGTGACGAAGAGCTTCATGCCACTCCCTCAAAGTCCCAGCAGGCGGCGGGCGTTGCCCGAGCCGATCGTGTCCTTCTCGGCCTGTGTGAGGGAAGTGCCCTCAAGGGCGGCGACGGCGGCGCTCGTCCGCTCGTACGGGTAGTCGACCGCGAACAGGACGGCGTCCGCGCCGAGCACCCTCACCAGTGCCTCAACGGCGGCGGGGGAGAGCACACCGCTGGTCGTGACCAGCACGTTCTCGCCGAAGTACGCCGACGGGGGGCGGCGCAGCGGGTGCGGGTGGGTGAGAGTGGCGTAGCGCGAGTCGAACCGGGAGAGCTGGAACGGCAGGAACTCTCCCGCATGGCCGAGGATCATCCGCGCGTTCGGATGGCGGTCGAAGACACCGGAGAGGACCACGCGCAGGGCGTGCCCGCCGGTCGTCGCCTGCCAGCTCCACAGCGCGCCGTCCATCTCCGGGTGCCCCGTGAGCACATGCCACGAGTCGGCCGGTGGCATCCCCGGGTGCAGGTACAGCGGTACGCCGAGGTCGGCCAGTGCGGCCCAGACCGCGTCGAACGACGGATCGTCGAGGTACTTCCCCTGCACATGGTCGTTGACGAGGACGCCCTTGAACCCGAACTCGCTCACCGCACGGCGTAGTTCGAGGACAGCCGCGGCCGGATCCTGGAGCGGGAGCGCCGCGAAGGCCGCGAACCGGTCCGGGTGCGCCGCCACGATCTCGGCGAGGGAGTCGTTGACGTAGCGGGCGTTCTCCACCGCCCGGACCGGGTCCGGATCGGCCTCGATGCCCGGCACGGTCAGCGACAGCACCTGCATGGCGACGCCGTTGGCATCCATGTCCGGCAGCCGCAGCTCCGTGACGTCCGGGAGCCGCGCGGTCATGTCGGCGTAGAACTCCGGGGCGACGTTGTCCGGCACGGGGAACGGCGGGCGCCGCTCGGCGAGTCCGGGGAAGGCGATCGCCTCCTCGACAGCGATGTAGCCGCCCATCAGAGGCTCGCCACCGGCGCGAGGCCCCGTTCTTCGTGCGCTGCCCCGGTCTTCTGCACTGCGATGCGCATGACGTCCCTTTCGTCGGTGCACACTTGTCGACCACATGACTGAACAAGTGTTGGCGATTTAAGTGAACGTCTGTTGGTTATGGATGTCAAGCGACGGCGCTCTGGGCGGTCACCTCACGTCAGGCGGGACGGGGGAGGTTGTCCACCATCATTCCGAGGGTGAACTCGAACCGGTCGTGTCCGGTTCCGGAGGTCAGCTGGGCGGCATGGCGCCGGGTCTGCGGGAACGTGTCGGCGGGCAACGCGGTGAACCGGCGGATCAACTCCTCGCGGTCCAGGACCCACTCCTGGTCCGGGTCTTCGCGCCGCTGCTGGACCAGCGACTGCTCCAGGGCGTACGCGCTGACGTAGAGGGACAGGGCGTCGAGCGCCCAGGCGGCGGTCTGCGCCTCGATCCCGCCGGTGAGCAGGATCGCCAGCAGCCCTTCCCTGACCCGCAGTGCGGAGAGGTTGGTCGGGACCATGCCCAGCGCGGCCCGGGAGACTCCGGGGTACTTCAGGTACTGGTCGCGGATCTGCCGGTACACGTCGAGCACTTGCTCGCGCCATGTGGCCCGGTCCGGTTCCGGCAGCGCGATCTCGGAGCAGAGCCGGCCGACGAGCAGGTCGTCGATGTCCTCTTTGCTGACGATGTGCGCGTACAGCGACGACGGCCCGGTGCCGAGGACCGCGGCGACCCGGCGGATGGTCAGTGCGTCGTAGCCCTCGGTGGCCACGACCTGGAGGGCGGCGTCGGTGATCCGGTCGACCGTGATGGGCTTCTTGCGCGGGGGTGCCACCGGGGGCTGCCCCGCGGGCTGGGCGTGGCGGGCTGCTCGGCGCTGCCGGGGATCGGAGGGCATGCCCGCCACTATAGCTTGACACGATCAATGTTCGCCTCATAGAACTTAGATCGTTCCTTGACGAACTAAGTTCGTCTCCATGTCCGGCCGGGCTGCGCCTGCTCAGCTCCGCAGCAGCGTGCGCACGGTCCGTTCCTTCAGGAGGTTGTGATGCGTGTTTCCGTGATCGGGGCCGGTCTGGGAGGTCTCTGCCTGGCGCAGGGCCTGTACGGCGCCGGGATCGGCGTCGACGTGTACGAGCGGGACCCGGCGATCACCGCGCGATTCCAGGGGTACCGGCTCGTGCTGGACCCGGTCGGATTCGAGGCGCTGCGCAGTTGTCTGCCGAGGCGTTGGCATCCGCTGCTGGACGCCGTCGTCAGTGACGCCTGCGCCGAGCGACTGGTCCTGGACGCCCAGCTGAACACGATCGGCGAACTCGGCCCCGCCAGGAGCGGGACCGTGGTGGACCGGCAGGTCCTGAGGCATCTGCTGCTGACCGGACTGCCTGTGCACACCGGGGCCGCGCTGACCGGCTACGACGTGCTGGACAACGGCAGGGCCGAGGCCCGGTTCGCGCACCGTGATCCGGCAACCGCTGATCTGCTCGTAGGGGCGGACGGGGTCGGCTCCGCGGTGCGCCGGGTGCTGTCGCCGCGGACCACCCCGGCTGACACCGGCGTCCGGTTCGTCATCGGCCGTACGCCGCTGACGGAGCAGTTCGCCGGCCTGTCCCGGGCCTACGGCGGGAAGATCGTCGGGGGCGGAGCGAGCCTGCTGCTCGGGGCGATGCGCTTCCCCGTTCCGCCCAAGGAGGCGGCCGAGGAACTGGCACCCGAGGTGACGCTCCCCGACATCCGTGACTACGTGCGCTGGGCCATGATCCTGCCGCCGAACGGCTCTCTCGGCACCTCGACGGCACAGGAGGCCGCGCTGTCCAGGATGGAAGGCTGGCACCCGGACCTCCAGGCGCTCATCGAACAGGCCGACCCTGACAACAGCACCCTGCTGTCCATCCGGGTGGTCGCACCGGGCGAGCGCTGGGCACCCGGTCCGGTCACCCTGCTCGGCGACGCCGTCCACGCCACCTCTCCGACCGGCGGCAACGGCGCGAACACCGCCCTGCGCGACGCCGCCCTGCTGGGCCGCTGCCTGATCGAGGCCGCCGAGGGCCGTCAGGACCTCCTCACCGCGGTCGACACCTACGAGCGGCAGATGTTCGAGTACGGCGGCGAGGCCGTGCGCCACAGCCTCGCCGCGCTGCCCGCCTACGTCCCGGACGCGGAACGATCCGAGTCGGCATAGGAGGCCAGGGGAGGACGTCTCAACTGCCCGCTCGGCGGCAGCAGACGGGGGCGCAGGCGGCGACACCGGCCGCACCGTCCCCTGCCCCGCCCCCGCGCCACCCCGCTCCCGCTCAGCCCGCCGAAGTGTCCCGTACCGCCGCGCCTGCCCCGGCGAGGGCTCGCTGTCTGAGACCGCCACCGAACAACTGCACCGCGGTGGCGGTCAGGACGTCATCCCTGCCGATGGTCCGCCCGTCCCCGGTACGGTCGGCCGGGTTCCGGAGGGAATCCTCGCGGACGGCCCCGGCCGCGTCCCGCGCGAGTTCCGTCAGGAACACGCTCGCGATGCCGTCCAGGTCGCGGACCATCGCCGGGACGGCCGTCACCCCCCGGCTCCGCAGCAGCTTCCTGGTCCCGGCCTCGAACCTGTGGGCGCCGGCCACAGCACCGGACCTGCGCGCCCCGCGGCGCCGACGAGAAGGTACGACGACACCCTGGGCGTCGTACAGGACACCGGTCAGACCCCGGAACGTCGGGCTGTGGTCGTACCACTCGGTGCCCACCTCAAGCTCGACGTTCCGGTCGATCGCCGCGAGAAGGTCCCCCGGAACCAGCCTCTTCCGGTCCTGCTCCGCCGCCGCGCTCCGCGCGCCGTCGATGATCTCCGTCAGCACTGTCCCCGTCACCGACGCGGCGGCCCGCGCGGCCGACCGGGAGACGTGCATCGGCGTCACGTCCCTGAACACCGCTTTGACGAGAGGTGACTTGAACGGCGAGACATCCGTCCCGAAGGTGATCTCGCTTCTCATGAGAGGTCCGCCGCGGGGCCGGTGCCGACGGCCTCGGACGAGCTCCCCGGAGCGAGGCGACCCGTGGGAACGGCGGTCTCGGCCGAGAGTTTGAGGAAGTCGGCGGCGTCGGACGCGTCCTGGAACCACGGATGGCCGAGGGTGCCCTGCCCGTCGACGACCTCCACGTACTGGACCGGGCCGTCGGCCGTGCTCGCGTAGTCGACCGGGCCACCCGGCTCGGGGGTGAAGGAGAGTCGCTCGTCGAACCACGGATTGCTCGATCGTCCGTCACTCATGGTGAATTTCAGCCGTCCGTTCCTGCTGCTGGTGCTCTTGCAGCGCGTCGACGTTACCGCGCGCTCGATGTGGTTGCCGCGTCGGCCATGTCCCCTGAAGCGGCCCGCCGCCCCGTCGGCTGGTACGTGTGTCCCGAGTACGAGTAAGGGTGAGACGGCGGCGCCGGTGCGCAGTGGTGGGACGACGACCCTGATGCGTGGTGCTGGGACGACGGCCCCGGCGCGGGGTGGTGGCCGCCACCGTGGTGCGCGCCGGGCTGGCCGGTCTTCTCGGCGGCCTCCATGGTCTTCGCCTCCGCGAGCTCCTTTTCCGTGAACTTCCGCCCCTCAAGCTTCCACGGTGAGTTCTGGACATCTGCTCCATGGCTAAGCCCTCAGACGTTCCGGCCGCCGTATTTCTTGGCGTCCGCCGAATGGTCGAACACCAGCGACTCGTCCCCGTTGTTGCCCGCCACGGGGCCCGCTGCACAGCCGGCTTCCGCGTCGCCGCCGCGTTGCCCGCCGCGCGCTGGAGAAAGCGCATGGCGTCGGACGTCCGCTCCTTGCGTTCGCGTATTGCGGTCCTCGGGAGAGTTCGGCCGGTGCCGGGGCGTCGTCCCGGGACCGGATGCGGCGCTTCCATGCCACTTCCTGCTACGCCCGGCGTCCAGGTACGCCGGGGCAACCATCGGGGCAGTCCTGTGGAAACCCCGTCCGCCGTTCGGCAGAGATACGGCGCAGAGATACGGCGCAGAGATGCGACGCAGGGATGTGGCGCAGGGATGTGGCGCTGAGATGCGGCAGCGCTGTCGTACCCGCTGTGTACGGTGGCTCAGACGTACAGGCATACGGGCGAGGCGCGCAGGCAGGAAGAGGGGGCGGGGGTATGACACGCACGGTCATCACCGACACGGTGTTTCCGCACGAGAAGCTGACCGGCTCACCGCGCTCACTGGGCGGTGCCGAACTCGTCCGCTGCACCTTCCAGGGCGGAAGCCTGGTCCAGTACGAGGACCCGGAGTTCGGGCTGAGCGTGCACGACCTCTCCCTGCGCGACTGCCGGGCCGGCGGTGTGCTGCACGGCGTGCGGTTCAGCGACGTCTCCGTGCACAACCTCGCTTCCGGAGACCGGGTGTCGCCGTTCGCCTGCGTCTTCCGGCACGTCACCCTCTCCGGACGTATCCCGCGACTGATGACGCGACCGGCCCACTCGTCCCTCCCGGCGGAGGTCCAGGAAGCCTTCCGGGACGGCGCGGAGCGCTTCTACGCCTCGGTCGACTGGGCGCTGGACATCTCCGCCGCGAAGTTCTCCGACGCCGAGTTCTCCGGCGTCCCGGGGCATCTCGTCCGCCGCGATCCGAAGACCCAGTTCCTCCTCCACCGGGATCGGGCCGAGGCGGCGGACGCCGAGGGCTTCTCCTCCCGCGCGCGCTCCTACCTCGCCAAGGCCCGTACCTCCCCCTACCCGACGCTGGTGGTCGTGGCTCCGACCCGCTCGAAGTACTTCAAGGACATGCTCCAGGACCTGGAGAGCCTGCGGGCCGCGGGAATCGCCGAGTAGCGAACGCGCCCGGAGCCCGCTCACCCACCGGCGCCCCCAGCGCTGCGAGCACGGCTCTCTGACCCGTCAACAGCTCATCGGAAGCGGCGAGTTGCACGATGCTGCCCTCTACACTCACCCCGGTCGCACACTGGCACAGGCGCATGGCGAGGGACTGCATGACATACGCCTTCCGGGCACCGACGGGCGAGGTGGAGGCGGAGGCCGGGCTGTTCCTGTGGCGGGTGGAGCACGGGACCCCGCTCTTCCTGGGCCGGTAGCAGCAGGCGAAGCTCCGGCCGAGGACGGCGGCGGGGCAGCCGAGAGGAACGCCGGTCGGGACGTCCGGTCCACCCCTCGGCCACCACCTTCCCGGTCCGCCTCCGTAGGTCTCCGGCCCCGAGAGGCCGGAGTGTTCCCGGGCTACTGCTTCTTGAAGGAGCGGATCTGGTAGCTGCCCTGGAGGTTGCCGCCGTGGCCGGCGGCCGTCGAGCCGACCCGCGCGTGATAGTTGGTCTGGGTGTAGTACTGGACGCGGTGGCCGGTGCCGTTCCACAACGACAGCACCTTCTTGCCGCTGCGGATGAAGGAGCACGCGTCGGCGGTGTTCGCGACCTTCTCCGCCGTCCACTGACAGCGGCTGCCGCCACCGTCCCAGCCGCTGTAGATGCAGAAGTGTCCCGGGTCGCAGTGATAGGACGCGGCGGAGACGACCGCCGCCGGGGCGGCCGAAACGGCGGCGGTGGCGGCGGGGGCGGTGCCGAGGGCTGCCGCGAAGGCGAGCGAGGCGAGGGCGATCGGAGTGACACGGCGCATGAGAGTCGTTCCCTTTCCACTGGTCTTCCACTGGTTCCACCGTGGTCTTCCTCGGACCACGACCGTCAGTCTCATGCGCCGGGAACAGCAGCCGACAGGGCGTGCGGGCAGGCGCGTGAGGCGCCTAACGCGGCCACCGGTACCATCCCTCCCTCGGGTGAGCCGGGGCCTCCGGCGGAGTCCGGGGCATGGCGCCGTACACGACCGCCGCACACGGCGCGCCGAGCCCGCAAGCTGTCCGTGCCCACACGCCGTCCGTGCCCACACGCCGTCCGGGCCCGGACGCCGTCGGGAACCGCTCAGGTGTGCGGCGAGGCGGGATGATCACACTCGACGGGCCGATAAACGCATTCAGCCGATTGTCACTGCTTCGAGGTAAGCGTCTCGTCTCCGTGGTGAAGGCGGCCAGTTCGGTGGCTAGCTTTGTGCGGGCGGTCGGAACCCCGCTGTTCCTGCCCCGAGTTGCCCGCTCTTCCCATGTCTCCCGGTCGGCGCAGCCGTCTGCGCCGGGCGTCCCGTCGTGCAAGGAGATAGCCCCTCGATGTCCGTCGACAGCACCCCGGAAGCTACGACCACCGCGCCGCAGCAGTCTCTGGGCACCGCCGCCGCCCGCAACCTCGCCACGATCACCAAGTCCGCGCCGCAGATGCAGGAGATCACCTCCCGCTGGCTGCTGCGGATGCTGCCCTGGGTCGAAGCCCGAGGCAGTACCTACCGCGTCAACCGACGGCTGCGGCACACCCTCGGCGACGGACGCATCGAGTTCGTCCAGGAGGGTGCCACCGTCCGTGTCATCCCGGGGGAACTCGGCGAACTGGCCCTGCTGCGCGGGTTCGACGACACGGACGTCCTGACCGCCCTCGCCGGGCGCTGCGCGCAGCGGGACTTCACGGCGGGCGAGGTCCTCGCCGAGCGCGGCAGACCCGCGGACCGGATCCACCTGATCGCCCACGGCCGGCTGAGCCAGACCTCGGCGGGCGAGTACGGCGGCGAGGTCGGCATCGGGGTCCTCGCGGACGGCGGCCACTTCGGCGACAACGCCTTGCTGGATCCCGGCGCCACACACGACTGCACGGTCACCGCCGAGACGTCCGGCGTCCTCCTCACCCTCTCCCGCGCCGACTTCGACGCCGTCCTGGCCGACGCGCCGCATCTCCAGGCCCATGTCGCCGATTTCCGCTCCCGCTCACGGGAGCGGCAGAACAAGCACGGCGAGGCCGAGATCGCCCTGTCGGCCGGTCACGTGGGCGAGGCGGAACTGCCCGGCACCTTCGTCGACTACGAAGCGAAGCCGCGCGAGTACGAGCTCTCCGTCGCGCAGACCGTTCTGCGGATCCACACCCGCGTATCCGACCTCTACAACGGTCCGATGAACCAGAGCGAGGAACAACTCAGGCTCACCGTCGAAGCCCTGCGGGAACGCCAGGAACACGAACTCGTCAACAACCGCGAGTTCGGACTGCTGCACAACGCCGACTTCAAGCAGCGCATCCAGCCCCGCTCCGGCCCGCCGACCCCGGACGACATGGACGAGCTCCTCTGCCGTCGGCGCGGCACGAAGTTCTTCCTCGCCCATCCCAGGACGATCGCCGCCATCGGACGGGGCTTCAGCGCCTGCGGCCTCTACCCCGACCACGTCGACCTCGGCGGGCAGTCCGTCCCCGCCTGGCGCGGCGTCCCCATCCTGCCCTGCAACAAGATCCCGATCAGCAAGGAGCAGACCAGCTCCATCATCGCGATGCGGACCGGCGAAGAGAACCAGGGGGTCATCGGGCTGCGGCAGACGGGACTGCCGGACGAGTACGAACCGGGCCTGTCCGTACGGTTCATGGGCATCAACGAACAGGCGATCACCTCCTACCTCGTCAGCGCCTACTACTCCGCCGCGGTCCTCGTGCCCGACGCCCTGGGCGTGATGGAGAACGTGCGGATCGCACCCGGGGCACGCCGGGACCCCTGAGCAGGACCACGCCTGACACGCCGCACGCACAACGCGGCGCCCATCTCGCCGCAGCAAGGAGCCGCCGATGCCCGAAGCCGTGCCCGACGCCCCCGCCCCGGCGGTCCCGGACCCTCCGGCCACGCCGTCCGCGCCCGACTTCCTGACCGCACTGCATCCGCCGGTCGGAATCCCCCACCCGTCACCCGCCCCGGCCGACGGGGAGGCCACCGGCACGACCACCGGCACGACCACGGCCGGCTCCTCCCTCCAGCGGATCCTGCGCGGCCCGACCGGACCGGGCACGGCCTCGCTCTTCCTGGCCGGTGGGCACGAACCTCCGCTCCCCGCGCCGCCGGTCCCGGCCACCGCCGCTCCCGCCGCCGGGCGGGCCGTTCCCGGTCTCTACCACCACCCCGTCCCGGAGCCCGACCCGGCGCGCGTCGAGGAGGTGAGCCGCCGCATCAAACACTGGGCCGAGGAAGAGGTCCAGCTCTATCCCGAGGAGTGGGAGGCCCAGTTCGACGGCTTCTCCGTCGGCCGCTACATGGTCGGCTGCCACCCCGACGCCCCGACCGTCGACCACCTGATGCTGGCGACGCGGCTGATGGTCGCGGAGAACGCGGTGGACGACTGCTATTGCGAGGACCACGGCGGATCGCCCGTCGGCCTCGGCGGCCGTCTGCTCCTCGCGCACACCGCGATCGACCCGTTCCACAGCACCGCGGAGTACACCCCGGAGTGGCAGGAGTCGCTCGGCTCGGACGCCCCGCGGCGCGCCTACCGCAGCGCGATGGACTACTTCGTCCGCGCGGCGACACCCTCCCAGACGGACCGCTACCGGCACGACATGGCCCGACTCCACATGGGCTATCTCGCCGAGGCCGCCTGGGCACAGACCGACCACCTCCCGCAGGTGTGGGAGTACCTGGCGATGCGGCAGTTCAACAACTTCCGGCCGTGCCCCACGATCACCGACACCGTCGGCGGTTACGAGCTGCCCGCTGACCTGCACGCCCGGCCGGACATGCAGCGGGTCATCGCGCTCGCCGGCAACGCGACCACCATCGTCAACGACCTCTACTCGTACACCAAGGAACTCGACAGCCCCGGCCGGCACCTGAACCTGCCGGTGGTGATCGCCGAACGCGAGCGACTGAGCGAGCGCGACGCCTACCTGAAGGCCATCGAGGTCCACAACGAGCTCCAGCACGCCTTCGAGGCGGCCGCGGCCGACCTCGCGGAGGCGTGTCCCCTGCCGGCCGTGCTGCGTTTCCTCAAGGGCGTGGCCGCCTGGGTGGACGGCAACCACGACTGGCACCGCACCAACACCTACCGCTACAGCCTGCCCGATTTCTGGTGAGAAATGGATATCTCTGTGACGACCGAAACGACCCCCACCGCCACCGCGAAGATCCCGGCCCCGGCGACGCCCTACCAGGAGGACATCGCCCGCTACTGGAACAACGAGGCGCGGCCGGTCAACCTCCGCCTCGGTGACGTGGACGGCCTCTACCACCACCACTACGGCATCGGCGCCGTGGACCAGGCCGCGCTGGGCGACCCGGCGCACAGCGAGTACGAGAAGAAGCTCATCGCGGAGCTCCACCGGCTGGAGTCGGCACAGGCGGAGTTCCTTCTGGACCACCTCGGCCCGGTCGGTCCCGACGACACCCTCGTCGACGCCGGCTGCGGCCGGGGCGGCTCCATGGTCATGGCCCACCGGCGCTTCGGCTGCACGGTGGAAGGAGTGACCCTGTCCGCCACCCAGGCCGACTTCGGCAACAGGCGCGCGAGGGAACTGCGCATCGGGGACCATGTCCGCTCCCGGGTGTGCAACATGCTCGACACACCTTTCGACAAGGGAAGCGTCACGGCCTCGTGGAACAACGAGTCCACCATGTACGTCGACCTCTACGACCTGTTCGCCGAGCACTCCCGCTTCCTGAAGGTGGGCGGCCGCTACGTGACGATCACCGGGTGCTGGAACCCCCGCTACGGCCAGCCGTCGAAGGCGGTCTCCCAGATCAACGCCCACTTCGAGTGCAACATCCACTCCCGCCGTGAGTACCTGCGCGCCATGGCCGACAACCGGCTCGTACCGCAGACCGTCATCGACCTCACCCCGGACACTCTGCCCTACTGGGAGCTGCGGGCCACGTCGTCGCTGGTCACCGGCATCGAGAAGGCGTTCATCGAGTCCTACCGCGACGGCTCCTTCCAGTACGTCCTGATCGCGGCCGACCGCGTGTGAGCCCGGTCCACCGCCTCCCGGAACTCCTTCCGGGCTGAAGCAGGTGCCGCCCGCTGCCCGCCGGGCAGCGGCGCAGGCACCGGCGGCCACGCCCGGACCGGCGCCCGGACGTGCCGGAGACCAGCGATCGGAGCCGTCACCCGCCGCACCCTCCTCCACCGCCGCACCCGCTGCCGCACCCGCCGCCTCCGCCGCAACTGCTGCCCCCTCCGGACGAGGACGACGACGAGGACGAAGAGGACCGGGAGAAGAAGCCGGAGCCGAAGAGGGACGAACCGGTTGTCGGGTCGGAGATGTTGATCCAGCCTGTCGTGGCGGCGGCGAGTACCGCGACCGGTACCTTCGGGCCGTCGCCTGTCGGCCCCCAGCGCACCGGGTGACCCGACCTCCCGGAGTTGCGTACCGCGGACCAGCCCGCGGGGGTGATCCGGGGCGGCGTGCAGAGGAGGACCGCCGCCACCACCAAGGAGACCAGCAGGAAGAGCACCAGCCAGCCCACCGGACGCCCCAGACGGACGCCGTTCACCATCCGGGCGACGCCGACCCCGATCAGCACCAGCATCGGCAGCCCCGCCGACCGCCCGGCCAGTCGGCGGGTGCGGCCGGGCAGCAGACCGAGCCTGCGCGCGCCGCCTCCGGCCCGGCGGATCTCCGGCAGGCGCAGAGCGGCCTCGCGCATCCGCGCCGCCGTGGTGATCCCCTGGCTCCGCGCGGACTCCAGGACGGCCCGCTGCACCGGTTCACCGGGGACGCTGCCGGAGTACGTGAGGGTGCCGTCCTGGGACGTACGCAGATGGCCGCCCTGGACGAGGGCGCGGACGGCGGTGCTCACCACCTGGCGGGGCCCGCCGACGACCCGGGCGATGCTGTACACGTCGGGTACGGAGGCAGTGTCCGTGGCGGGGTAGAAGCTGCGGGCCGCTCGCCGTACGGCCAGGCCGAGCAGCACGGCGACCGCGAAGCCCGCGGCGTACAGACCGAGGAACTCAGGGCCGGTGAAACCCCAGGGGTCGTTCATCACTGCCTCCCCATGAACGAAGTCGACGCCCTGTCAGGCGAGGTGATGTGGTCGATGGCGTCGAACACGACGTCGGCGGGCGTCCGATCGGTTCCCGCGCCGGGTGCCGGGTGCCGGGTGCCGGGTGCCGGGGTGCCGGGGTGCCGGGTGCCGGGGTGCGGTTCGGCGGTTCTCGCACCCGCGACGGCGTCCTGGCCCGACTCGCCGTACACGGGATCGGCGGGCCACGAACCGGCCGGGGCACCCGCCCNCCGAGACCGGGCCGGCCCGCTCCGTCTCACCCGTCGGTGGCTGCGGGTCACCCGCTGCCGTAAGGTCGTCCAGCACCCGCCCGTTCCGCCTGTCCAGTACCTCAGGAGACCTGTCGTGAGCCTTGACGGCCTGTCCGCCCCCTCCGCTCCGGGCGGAGCCGGCGAGGCGGACGCCCGCAAGCAGCGCCTGCGCCGCCGCCTGGAGCGACTGATCGGCGTGGCAGCCACCGAGGGCAACGCACTGGTGCCGCTGCGCAACGGCGACGAGATCTTCCCGGCCATGCTGGGTGCCATCCGCTCGGCCCGGCACACGATCGACATGATGACCTTCGTGTACTGGCGCGGTCAGATCGCCCGCGACTTCGCCGCCGCCCTGGCCGACCGCTCCCGGGCGGGCGTGCGGGTGCGGCTGCTGCTGGACGGCTTCGGGGCCAAGGAGATCGAACAGCGGCTGCTGGATCTCATGGACGACGCCGGAGTGCAGGTGGCGTGGTTCCGCAAGCCCGCCTGGCTCTCGCCGTTCAAGCAGAACCACCGCTGCCACCGCAAGGCCCTCGTCGTCGACGAGCACACGGCCTTCACCGGTGGTGTCGGCATAGCGGAGGAGTGGTGCGGCGACGCCCGCGGCCCCGGCGAATGGCGCGACACACATGTGCGGGTGCGCGGCCCGGCCGTGGACGGCATAGCCGCCGCGTTCGCGCAGAACTGGGCCGAGTGCCACGACGAACTCTTCGACGACCGCGACCGTTTCACCGAACACGACCAGATCGGAACCTCGGTCGTTCAGGTCGTCCGGGGCTCGGCCAGTATCGGCTGGCAGGACATGCAGACCCTCATCCGGGTCGTGCTGGCCTCGGCCGAAGAACGCTTCCGCCTCGCCACCGCCTACTTCGCGCCCGACGCCTACTTCGTCGATCTGCTGTGCCGGACCGCCCGGCGCGGCGTGTGCGTGGAGATCCTGCTCCCGGGCCCCCACACCGACCAGCGAGCCTGCCAACTCGCCGGCCAGCAGCACTACACGCGGCTGCTCCAGGCGGGCGTGCACATCCGCCAGTATCAGCCGACCATGATGCACGCCAAGATCATCACGGTTGATTCGGTGGCCGCCCTGATCGGCTCGACCAACTTCAACCGCCGTTCCATGGACCACGACGAGGAAGTCATGCTCGCCGTGCTGGACGAGGAGTTCACCGCCGAGCTGGACCGCGACTACGAGAGGGACCTGCTCCGCAGTGTGGCCATCGACCTCGACCGGTGGAAGCGACGCGCGGTGCTCCAGCGGCTCAAGGAGACGGCCGTCACGCCGATCCGCCGCTTCCTGTGAGCCCGGCGCCGATGCGGGCGGAGTCTCCCGGCCCGGCGACCGGCCCGGTCGGCGCGCTGCCTCTTCCACTGCCCGACCACCGGAGGAACCGCCGGAGAAGCTGCCCGAGGTATAGCGCTCAGCGCCGATCAGGACCTCACGCGTGTGTGGCGTCCGGGTCGGCGTGCCGGGCGATCCAGCGGTCGACGCGCTCCCACTGGGCCAGCAGCCATTCGCTGCGGGCTTCCTCGCCGCGCGGGACGCGGTCGGCGGGTACGCGCCACCAGTGCGCCCGCACCTCCTCCCGCAGCGGCAGCCGGGCCCAGACGGTGCGCGCCGAGTGCAGGGAGTCGAGGCCGGTGTGCGCGACGAAGACCACGTCGGCGGTGGGCGCGGCGGCGATCGCGGCGAGGGCACCGGCGTCCCGTGGCGGCAGGACGTGGCGCATCCGTTCCGCGTGGGCGGCCCGCCGCCGCAGCCCCCGGCGGCGCAGCGAGGTGATCGCGCGCCGACGGCGGCGCGGGGTGAAGTTGCCGCCCTCCGGGAAGATCACGAGGGCGTCGCCCGCGCCGAGCCCGGCCGCCAGGTCCCCGATCGCGTCCTCGGCCCGGCGCCCGATGGCCGGGAGGAAGCAGTGCGGGACCCGCCCGACGAGGACGTCCAGGGCGGGATCGGCGCGCAAGGTCCGCTTCAGCACGGTGTGGGGGCGCAGTCCCGCCTGGGTGAGCAGCGTCTGCAACAGCAGGAAGGAGTCGCCGACCCCGGCGTGCCGTACGAACACGAGTACCGGCGCCGCCACGTGGGCGCACCCGCCGGGCGGCGCAGGCGTCACCGTCACCCGGAGCCGGAAGATCCGCTCACCCGCCCGCCTCAGTACCCGAAGCAGCCTCTCCAGCAGGGCGAACGCGTCCGCCGCGCGCCGCGCCCGGTCGTCTCGGCCGGGCAGCCGCCGCACCCACAGTCCCGCGGCGGCCACCAGCCCGGCCAGATCCGCCAGCAGGTAGAGAAGGGCGAAACCGGCGATCCGCACCGGCCGCCACGGACCGCGGGTGGCGAGCGAGACGGGCGCGCAGAGCACGCACACGGCGACGAGCAGCGCGGCCGCCACGGGCACGAGGGCGAGCAGCAGCGCGGTGGTCACCGTACGGCGCAGCCCGGTCAGCACGGGCCCGCCCGGCCGCCGCAGCCGCTCGCCCCGAAGGCCCGCGCCGGGTATCTCCGCGTCGGTCACGGGGCGCCGTCGGATGCGCCGAGGACCGTCTCGATGTACCGGGAGGACGCCGCGTAGGCGCGCTCGATGCGCTCGGCGGTCCGGCCGAAGGTGCGGTACCGCAGCTGCCTGAGGGTGGCCGTGCCCTCGTCGGTGCCCGAACCCGATGGCAGCACCCGCACGGTGACGTCTGCGGGCAGGTCCGCCATGTCGCGCGCGAACCGGTGTCTGCGGGCGATCTCGAACGCCACCAGCGCCACCTGCCAGGGCGCTCGCGGCGGCGAGAGCGCCCGTTCGACGCGGCCGACCTGAAGGACGTAGATCTCGGTCGCGCCGAGGGCCACCGCGCGGCCCACGGGGATGCTGTTGACCAGGCCGCCGTCCACGAAGTGCGTGCCGTCGAGCCGGACGGGCGGCAGCAGTCCGGGCACCGCGCACGAGGCGAGCACGGCGTCCACGAGCGGCCCGTCGGTGAACCAGTGCTCGGCCGCCCGTTCGATGTTCGCGGCGACACACTGGAACGGCAGGGACAGCGCCTCGATCCGGGTCACCGGCAGGTGGGCGCAGAGCAGTTCGCGCAGCGGCGCGGGGTGGTAGAGGTGGGTGCCGCTGCGTACGGCCGTGGCCAGCCGCCCGAGCAGCGAACCGGAGAACACACCGGCGCGTCCGAGGCCGGTCCAGAGGTCGGCGAGCCGGGTCACCGACGCCTGTGAGGGGTCGGCCGCGACCGCGGCCCCGTTGATCGCGCCGACGGATGTGCCGACGACGAGGTCCGGGTGCACTCCGGCGGCGAAGAGCGCCTTGAGCATCCCCACTTCGTAGGCGCCGAGGGCGCCCCCGCCGCCCAGCACGAAGGCACGGGTCGGTGCACGGTCGGGCCTGCTGTCCTCCATGGCCCACAAGTGCCCCGTCCCGGCGCCGCCAACCACCGGGGCGGCGGTCCGCCGGGCACGGAAGCGACCCGCCGCGCCGCACCCGCAGCACACGGCCGGGGGAACAGCCGGGGGAGGGGACCCGTCACCCGAGCCGGTCGTGGCGGGCGCCGCGCGCGCGGCGCTGCTCCGTGGGACCGGCCAGCAGCAGTGCCGCCCACAGCACGGCCTGGACCGCGAGACCGAGCACGGTACGCACACCGGCGCCGGTGGAGATGGCCGAGGCGAGCAGAGCGGCGGAGAGCACCAGGAACGCGAGGCAGGCCAACTGGGCCGAGCGGAGGGCCGCGCCGGCCCAGGCGGAGGATCGAGGCGGCCGTCGTTTCGGACGCGGTGTCATGTGATGGGTCGGCCGGGCAGTCGGCATCTGTTTCCCCTCCCGTGCTTCCTCCGTGTCGGTTCCGCGCCGGGCGGCGGGACCGCGACAGGGAACGGGTGCCCCGAGAGGGGAGCAGGACACGCGCTACGGGCGGATCAGCCGTCCCCGGGAGGCCGGTCCAGTGCGATATACGCGGTGATGCGCTTGCCGTCCGGTTCACGCTGGATCTCGACCTCCCGGCTCAGCGCGGCGACGATCTCCAGACCGTGCTGGCCCACGCGCGCCGGGTCGGCGAGTCTCGGCGTCGGCAAGGTGGTGTCGCCGTCCCGGACGGTGACGGACAGTGTCCCGCCGGTGGAGCCCAGCGTCAGCTCGATCGGGCCGGAGCCGTATTTGACGGTGTTGGTGATGAGTTCGCTCACCACCAACTGGACGGCCGCCGCGACACCCTCCGGCAACGGGCGGCCGTCGTCCGTCACCGAAGCGGCCAGGTAGTCGGCCGCGAAGGCGCGTGCGTCAGCGATCCGCACAGTGGCACGGTCCAATGTGACCGAGACGTGCCCCAACCCCGTTTCGCCCCGCACTCCTTCGCCCGACGGACTGTTCAGCCCCGTCTCATCCATTCCAACTGCCACGTTACCCCCGTGTGCCGCACGCTGTGCCGACGATTGCCCACCATGGGAACATCTGTCACTCCCACAGTAGTTCCGCATGTCGACGGCTTGTAGCCTCGCGGTACGTGACCATGACCGGCTCGGGCGGGTCCGGGACGGTGACGTGGCCGCTCGGCCGCGTCGCGCGCTGCACTGTCGCCGGGACCGGCACGGACGTGCCCCGGGTCAGCTCTCGGCCAGCATGCCTTCGCGCAGCCGGGACAGGCAGCGGGAGAGCAGCCGGGAGACGTGCATCTGGGAGACGCCGAGGCGTTCGCCGATCTGGGCCTGGGTGAGCTCCTCGACGAACCGCATGTGGATGATCCGCCGGTCGCGTTCGTCGAGGGCGGCGATCACCGGCGCCAGGGCGTGGAAGTCCTCCACCAGGGCGAGGGCCGCGTCGTCGAAGCCGATGAAGTCGGCCAGAGGGGTCTCGCTGTCGTCGCTCGTGCTCAGCGCGGCGTCCAGGGACGCGGCCCGGTAGCCGTTGGAGGCGACACGGGCCTCGACGACCTCGGCCTCGCTCAGGCTCATCAGCTCGGCGAGCTCCCTGGTGCTGGGGGTGCGGCCCATGCGGCTGCGCAGTTCCTCGGTGGCCTGCGCGAGGTGGACGCGGGCCTCCTGCAACCGGCGGGGCACGTGCACCGCCCAGGAGGTGTCCCGGAAGAAGCGCTTGATCTCGCCCACGATGTAGGGCACGGCGAAGGAGGTGAACTCCACCTCGCGGGAGATCTCGAACCGGTCGATCGCCTTGATCAGGCCGATCATGCCGACCTGGACGATGTCCTCCATCTCCTCCGGGTTGCGGCTGCGGTAGCGGCCGGCCGCGAAACGGACGAGGGACATGTTCATCTCGATCAGCGTGTTGCGCGCGTAGCTGTACTCGGGCGTGCCCTCCTCCAGCGTGGCCAGCCTGCTGAAGAACAGCCGCGACAGCTCGCGTGCGTCCTTGGGAGCGACCTTGGTGGCATCGCCGATCTCCGGCAGCACCTCCTGCGTGCGTCCCCGGACCTCTTCGACGGCGATTGCCATGGGTGCCCCTCCCGACCTGCGTCTGAACTCGTCTTCCGATACCGGCGAGACCGCCGGTACCCCCGATCCCGCCGGGCATGCACGGCCGTTACCCATTCGTTGTCAGCATCGACGACGGTGGTGCTGCGCCGGTCCGGCTGCCACGTGCGGGACCCGCACAGCACGGCCACGCCCCCTGATCCTGCCGCCACGCGCACCCGGAGCGACGCGGCGACAGCGGCGGTCGCGCGGGATCAGGCGGCGCCGTCGTCCCCGTGACTGCGGACGATCTCCTTGACCTTGGCCACCGCGAAACCCCAGCCCTGCTCGACGGTCGGCTTGGCCGGGACCGCGACCTCGTCCGGGTTGGTGAGCACGTCGAGCAGTACCGGACCCGGGGTGCCGAAGGCGCGGCGCACGGACTTCTCCAGGTCGGCCGGGTCGGTGACACGGATGCCGGGGATGCCCATGGCCTCGGCGACCGCGGCGAAGTCCGGATTGTCCAGGACCGTACCGAACTCCGGGAGTCCGGCCTGCTCCTGCTCCAGTTTGACCATGCCCAGCCGGCGGTTGTCGAAGACGACCAGCTTGACCGGGAGCCGGTGGGTCTTCAGCGTCATCAGGTCGCCCAGGAGCATGCTCAGACCGCCGTCCCCGCAGAAGGCCACGACCTGCCGCTCCCGGTCGAGGCACTGGGCACCCAGGGCCTGCGGCATGGCGTTGGCCATCGACCCGAGGTTGTAGGAGCCGATCAGCCGGCGCTCCCCGCGCATCTCCACGAACCGCGAGAGCCACACCGTGGCCATCCCGGTGTCGGAGGTGAAGACGGCGTCGTCCGCGGCGAGCCGGTCCACCACGGACGCCAGCGCCTCGGGGCGGATGTCGTCGGAGCGGTTGTCGAAGGAGGACCGCAGCCGGCCGATGAGTCCCTTGTCGTGCGCCGGGTCGGCCAGCCGCGCCTGGCCCGTACGCCACTGCTCGAAGCGCTTGCGTGCCTTCTCCAGGTGCGAGCGGTCCCGCGGGCCGTCCGCCCCGGCCACGTCGTCGGCGCGGTCGGGGAGGTGCGTCAGGAGGGCGCGGACGGTCGCACCGGTGTCCCCGACGAGACCGGCCTCGACCGGCACGCGCCGTCCGATGTGGGCCGCCTCCGTGTCGACCTGCACGACGGTCTTCCCCTCCGGATACCACTCCCGGTAGGGGAAGTCGGTGCCCAGGAGCAGCAGCGTGTCCGCGTCCTGCAACGCGGACGCGGCGGCCGGGTTGCCGATCAGTCCCGTCTGGCCGACCTGGAAGGGATTGGTGTCGCCTTCGAAGCCCTCCTTGGCCTTCAGGGTGAGGACCATCGGCGCGGCCAGCCGGTCGGCCAGGGCGAGCACCTCCTCGCGGGCCCCGCGGGCGCCCCGCCCCACCAGCAGGGTGACCCGCTCGGCCCGGTCCAGGAGCTCGGCCGCCCGGCTCACGGCCGCGTCCTCGGGCCTGGTCACCGGCGGGTTGAGGGAGAAGCGGGCCGGGCGGTCCGTACCCACCTCGCGTTCGCCGAGATCACCCGGCACGGTCAGGACGGCCACGCCCTTGCGGCCGATCGCGTTGCGCACCGCCGCCTCCAGCAGGTGCGGCAGCTGGTCGGCAGAGGTGAGGGTGGCGCGGAAGACCGCCACGTCGCTGAAGAGGGCGTCGTTGTCGACCTCCTGGAAGTAGTCGCTGCCCAGTTCGCTCAGCGGCACCTGGCCCGCGACGGCCAGGACCGGCGTACGGCTCTTGGCCGCGTCGTAGAGTCCGTTGAGGAGGTGCACGGAGCCCGGTCCGACGGTGCCCATGCAGACCCCCAGGGTGCCGCTGAGCTGCGACTGGGCGCTCGCGGCGAACGCCGCCGCCTCCTCGTGCCGGCAGCCCACCCACTCCAGGTCTTCGGTGGTGCGCAGGGCGTCCGTCAAGGGGTTCAGTGCGTCCCCCACGACGCCGAACACCTGCCGTACGCCGAGTTCGCTCAGCGCGTCCACGATGACACGGGCGACAGTACGGGCCACTTCGATCCTCCAGGTGAGACGAGAGACGGATGGAACAGGCCGGACGACGACCGGCAGGCCGGGCCGGTCGGACGACGACCGGCATGCCGGACGGCCGGACAGGGGGCCGACGGGTCAGACGGTGAAGCGGTCGGGGTCGGCGGCCCTCCAGTCGGCCGCCCAGTCCTCGGGGGGCTCGTCGAGCAACTGCCCCGGCTCCAGCCACGCGTACAGCTCCGCGTAGGAGCGTGCGGTGTGCGGATCGATGCGTCGGCGCAGCATGTGCGGGCGCAGCCCGGCCGGGTCGGTGACCCCCATGGAGGCCATGATCTCCAGGGCGCCGGCCACGGTCGCCTCCTGGAAGCGCCGCACACGCGGGGTCTTGTCCCGGACGTCGAGGGCGCGGGCACGCCGGGCGTCCTGGGTGGCCACACCGCTGGGGCAGGTGTTGGTGTGGCACCGCTGGGCCTGGATGCAGCCGAGCGCGAACATCATCGCGCGTGCGGCGTTGCCGTAGTCGGCGCCCTGGACGAGGCGTTTGACCAGATCGCTACCGGTGGCGATCTTGCCGCTCGCGCCGATGCGGACGTGGTCGCGCAGCCCCGCGCCGACCAGGGCGTTGTGCACGGTGAGCAAGCCCTCGGTCAGGGGCGCGCCCACATGGTCGGCGAACTCCAGCGGGGCGGCCCCGGTGCCGCCCTCACCGCCGTCCACGACGATGAAGTCGGGCGCCGTGCCCTCCTCCAGCATGGCCTTGCACACGGCGAGGAACTGCTGCCGCGAGCCCACGCACAGCTTGAATCCGGTCGGTTTGCCCCCGGACAGCTCCCGGAGCCGGGCGACGGACCGGACCAGTTCCCGCGGGGTGGAGAACAGCCTGTGGTACGGCGGTGAGATCACCGTCCGCCCCCGGGGCACGCCGCGCACCTCCGCTATCTCCGCGTTGACCTTCGATCCCGGCAGGACACCGCCGATGCCCGGTTTGGCGCCCTGCGACAGCTTGAGGGAGACGCACTTGACGTGGTCGTGCGCGGCCTTGTCGGCGAACTCGGCGGGGTCGAAGTCACCGTCCTGGGTGCGGCACCCGAAGTAGCCGGTACCGATCTCCCAGACCAGGTCCCCGCCCGGCCGCAGGTGGTACGCCGAAAGACCCCCTTCGCCCGTGTCGTGGGCGAAGCCACCGGCCGCGGCACCGCCGTTGAGGGCGAGGATCGCGTTGGCGGACAGCGAGCCGAAGCTCATCGCCGACACGTTCAGCAGCGCCATGTCGTAGGGGCGGCGGCAGTCGGGGCCGCCGATCCGGACGCGCGGGGGTGTGCGCGGCGCCCGGCGCGGGGCCATGGACGGCACCAGGTACTCGTAGCCGGGCAGGTGGACGTCGCGCTCGGTGCCGTACGGCTGCTCGGCGTCGGTGCCCTTGGCCCGCTCGTAGACGATGGTGCGGACGTCCCGGTCGAAGGGGCGGCCGTCGAAGTTCCGCTCGATGAAGTACTGCTGGAGCTCGGGACGGATCCGCTCCAGGAGGAAGCGGGCATGGCCCAGTACGGGATAGTTGCGCAGCACCGAGTGCCGGCGCTGGGCGAGGTCCCATGTGCCCAGCAGACCCAGCGCGAGGAGCGGCACGGCGCCGAAGCACCACCACGGCGACGCCGCCACCGCGGCGAGGGCCGCGAGCAGGCCGAGCGTCAGGGTCAGGGCGACGAGTGCGATGCGGGTCACCCCTGGCTCATTGCCCGGCGACGCCCTTCCACTCCCGTGGTCCGCCAGGAAACCGGGCAGGGCGGTCGCACCACCACCGCCCGGAGAAGCCGGCGGCGCCCGGTCCTCCGAGTTCCCCCGGACCGACGACCCTCCGGAGCGTCCCGGTCCTCCCGGTCCTCCCGGTCCGCCCCACTCCCGTCGTACGCTCTGCTCCCGTCGTACGCCCCGCTCCCGCCGGTACGCTCCGCCCCCGCGATACGGACCCGCTCCGACCGGGGCCGGATGACGGCGGCCGATGGTGTGATGAGAACGTGAAGCCGCAGATCCCGTGCTGGACACCGCACGGCCGGACTCCGCCCCGCCGGGCCGCTGCGGTTCACCCGTCTGCCGTACGATCATTGTCTACAGCGAGGAGCGTGGAAGTGACCGACGACCGTGGTTCGCAGCGCCTGGTGGAGCTGCTGACCGGCAACAGCGAGACGTTCGTTGACCAGTGGGTGACGGTGGTGGGCGAGTCGCTCACGGGCCGACTGAGCACCGCCGAGGTGGAGCGGGAACTCCGTGACCTCTACACAGCCATCCGCGCCGGACTCGCCACCGGCGAACTCAGCGTGCACGCCGACGGTTTCGCCGAGGTCCGCAGCCTCCTGGTGGAGCTGTCCCGCAACCGTGCCCGGCAGGGCTTCACCCCGACCGAGACGGCCATCAGCGTCTTCGCCCTCAAGCAGGTCCTGGAGCCGTCGCTCACCGGGAGCGCCGAGGACGTCCGCGCCTACCTCCAGCTCGGCCGCGTCCTGGACGAACTCGGCCTGCTGACCGTGGAGGCGTACGCGCGCACACGCGAGGAGATCATCTCCGCGCAGGCCGACCAGCTGCTGGAACTGTCGACCCCGGTCGTCAAGCTCTGGGACGGCGTGGTGGCGGTGCCCCTCGTCGGCACCCTGGACTCGGCGCGTACCCAGGTCGTCATGGAGCGGCTGCTCCAGGCGCTGATCGACTACAACTCGACGCAGGCGATCATCGACATCACCGGCGTCCCCGCGGTCGACACCCAGGTCGCCCAGCACCTGCTGAAGACCGTGGTCGCCGCGCGGATGATGGGCGCCGACTGCGTCATCTCGGGCATCCGCCCGCAGATCGCGCAGACGATCGTCGCCCTGGGGATCGAGTTCGGCGACATCCCGACGAAGAGCACCCTGGCCGACGCCCTGCGGCACGCGCTGGGCACCATCGAGCGGGACAAGAAGCTGGCGGAGAACCGCGGGAGCCTCCTGTGACCGATCGCGTCCCCATCCTCCAGATCTCGGACGTCCTGCTGGTGTCCATCCAGGTCGATCTGGAGGACCACACCGTCCTGGACCTCCAGGACGACCTCTCCAGACGCATCGTGGACACCGGGGCACGCGGCGTCGTGATCGACATCTCCGCCCTGGAGATCGTCGACTCGTTCGTCGGCCGCATGCTCGCCACGGTCGCCGCCATGTCCCGGGTGCTCGGCGCGGAGACCGTCGTGGTCGGCATGCGTCCGGCGGTCGCCATCACCCTGGTCGAACTGGGGCTGACCCTCGGCGGCGTACGCACCGCCCTGAACCTGGAGGCCGGCCTGGCGGCTCTTCGCCGCGCCGTGCACGCCGAGCAGCCGGGCCGCGCCTGATGCCCGGCGACACCGCGCGGCGGGCCGAGTCGATCGAACTCGACGGGAGCGCCGGTGTGGTCAAGGCGCGCCAACTGGTGCGCGCCCTCGCGCAGGAGGCCGGACTGTCCCTGGTCGACCAGACCAAACTCGTCACCGCCGCCAGTGAACTGGCGCGCAACACCGTCGTCTACGGGGGAGGGGGCCGGATGGACGCCGAGGCGGCCTGGAGCAACGGCCGCTCCGGAGTCCGGCTGCTCTTCGCCGACGAGGGCCCCGGCATCCCCGACGTGGAGCTGGCCCTGACCGACGGCTGGACCACCGGCAGCGGCATGGGACTCGGCCTCAGCGGCGCCAGACGCCTGGCGGACGAGTTCGAGCTGGACACCGGCGTGGGACGCGGGACCCGGGTCACCATCGTGAAGTGGGCCCGGTGACCGCGCCGCTGCTCTCCGAACCCGGCGAGACCGTCTGGCTCCGGGTCGACGTCGGCCTGCCGATGGCGGCCCGCCGGGAGGCCGCGCGGCTGGCCCGCAGGCTCGGCATCGGCGAGGACCGCGTCGCCTCGGCCGAGATCGTGGCGACCGAGGCGGCCACCAACCTCCAGCGGCACGCCGTCGACGGCGCCCTCGTCCTGCGGGTGGCGCTGGACGGGGAACACGCGGCACTGGACATCCTGGCCACGGACACCGGCCCCGGCATCGCCGACCTCCGGGCGGCGCTGCGCGACGGGGCCTCCTCCGCCGGGACCCTCGGGGTGGGCCTCGGCGCCATCGTCCGGCTCGCGGACGCCTTCGACATCCACACCCTGGCCGGTCGCGGCACGGCCCTGCTCGCCCGCTTCCACGCCGACGGCCGAGGCGCCGCCTGCGCCTCCGGGGTGGAGATCGGCGGCCTCACACGCCCCATCGGCGGCGAGGAGATGTGCGGGGACACCTGGGCCGTGCGGTACGCCGACACACCCGCCGAGGGGGCCGAGGCCACCACCCCCCTCCTCGCCATGATGTGCGACGGGCTGGGCCACGGCCCGCAGGCGGCGCGGGCCGGCGAGGTGGCGCGGGAGGCCTTCCGGACGAGCCGCGGCACCCGGCCGCAGGCCGTCCTGGAGGACATGCACCGCGCCCTGCGCGGCACCCGGGGCGCCGCGGTCGCCGTGGTCCGCGTCGACTTCCCCGGCCGTCAGATCGAGTTCGCGGGCGTCGGCAACACCACGACCTGCCTGGTCTCCGACGGCCGCAGGTCCTCCCTGCTCTCCTCGCCCGGCATCGTCGGAGCCCATCTGCCCCGGGCGCGGAGCGTCTTCGCCGACGCCGCTCCCGGCGCGGTCCTCGTCATGCACTCGGACGGCCTCAACGACCGCTGGTCACCCGGCTCCTTCCCCGGCCTCTTCGCCCGCACCCCCACGGTCGTCGCCGCGCAGATCCTGCGGGACGCGGGCGCGCGCCGCGACGACATCGGCGTCCTGGTCCTCAAGGCGGCGACTTCGTGAACCCCGGGCCGGCGAGAGACCCCGCCGACCGTGAACGCATCCTCGCCCGGATGCACTTGACCAGGCAGGACGATCTGTTTCAACTCCGCCGTCACGGGCAAGCGGTGTGTCAGGCCCTGGAGCTCGGCGAAGCGAAGCGCGTCCGCCTCGTGACTCTGGCCAGCGAGGCGGGAGCCGAACTCCTCGGCTCCGCCGGTCTGGTCACCGAGTTCGTCCGCCTGGCCGGGCAGCCCCACCGGGTTGCCGTCCGCTATCTCTGGAAGGGGGACCAAGCGCCGAGTCACGACCTGCTGACCGCTTCGCACAGGCTCCTCGACCTCTGCACCGACGGCCCCGGCCGTCTGCTCATCGGCCAGGACCTGACCGCCCCGTTCACCGCCGAAGAGGCCGCGGAGCGGGTGACGGCGGAACTGGCGGGTCTGCGCGGCCCCGATATGAGCGAGGAGCTCCGCAGGCAGAACAGCCAGCTTCTCCAGGCGCTTCAGGACGAACGCGCCCGCGCCGAGGAACTGGAACGCCTCAACAAGGAACTGGACGAGACCAACGCGGGCGTGATGGCGCTCTACTCCGAGCTGTCCGCCGAGCTGGAGGAGACGAACCGCGGTGTCGTCGCCCTCTACGCCGACCTGGAGGACAAGAGCCGCCGCCTGCGCCAGGCGAGCGCCGCGAAGACACGCTTCTGGGCGAACGTCAGCCACGAGCTGCGGACCCCGGTCAACGCGGTGATCTCCCTCGCCCGGCTGCTGCTGGACGAGAACGCCGATCCGCTGACGGCCGAACAGCACCAGCAGGTGTCGCTCATCGCGGGATCGGGCAGCACCCTGCTCGCCCTGGTCGAAGAGCTGCTCGACACCGCGAAGGCGGAGTCGGGACGGCTGGAGCCGCAGCTGGTCCGCGTCGACCTGCGGACCGTCCTGCACCAGCTGCGGGGCACCCTCGCCTCCTCCGCCGCCGAGGGCGTCACCCTGGACATCGCCGACACGACCTTCCCCGGACCGTTCACCACCGACGAGGTGATGCTCACCCGGGTGCTGCGCAACATCCTCTCCAACAGCCTGAAGTTCACCGCCTCCGGCACGGTCCGGCTCACGGCGCGCGCCGAGGAGCGGCCGGACGGCCCATGGGCGGTCCTCACCGTCACGGACACCGGCGTCGGCATCCCCGAGGACAAGGTGGAGCAGGTCTTCGAGGAGTTCTACCAGGTGCGTGGCGCCCACCAGCGCCACGTCTCCGGAACCGGCCTGGGCCTGCCCTACGCCCGCAAACTCACCGAACTGCTCGGCGGCACACTGACCCTGACCAGCCGCCTCGGCCAGGGCACGGAGGTGACCGTCGAACTGCCCGCGGCCCCGACGCACGCCGGGCCCGTCCCGCTGCCGCAGGAGCCCCTGCTGCGCAGCGTCGTCATCATCGACGACGACCCGGTCTTCCTCAGCACGCTCCGGCCGACGCTGGACCGGCTCGCGGAGACCACCACCGAGGTCACCCGCAGCGTCGAGGCGCTGCGCACCATCCGCACCACGCTGCCCGACGCGGTCCTGGTCGACCTCGCCATGCCGCCGCCCGACGGCTACCAGGTGCTCCAGCAGATCGCGGCGGTCCCCTCGCTCGCGCAGGTACCCGTCGTCGTCCTCACCAGCATGGGCGTCTCCGACATCGACCGGGGCCGGGTCGGCCGGGCACGGGCGGTGCTCAGCAAGACCCACCTGACCGCCGAGCGGCTGGCCGAGGCACTCGGCCTGCGCCCCGCCGCCGAGGGCCGCACCACGGCCGCCGAACCGGCGGACACGAAGGACTCGAAGGACACGAAGGACACGCCGTCACCATGACGATCCCCCGGCAGCCCGACGAGAAGCCCGCACTGATCCTCCTCGTCGACGACAACCCGACCAACCGCTACGTGCTCGGCACCACCCTGCGCCGCGCGGGCCACCAGGTGGTGGAGGCCGCCGACGGCCAGGAGGGACTGGCCCGCGCCGCCGACCCGGAAGCGCCGCCCGAGGTCGTCCTGGTCGACGTACGGCTGCCCGACATGACCGGTTTCGAGGTCTGCGAGCAGATCAAAGTGGACCCGCGCACGGCATCGCTGCCGGTCATCCACGTCTCCGCGTCGGCGATCAGCGCATCCGACCGGACACAGGGGCTCAACCGGGGCGCCGACGCCTACCTCACCGAACCGATAGCCCCCGGCGAACTCCTCGCCACCGTCACGGCGACACTGCGCTACACCCGCGCCAGGCGCCGCGCCGAGACCCTGGCGCAACGACTCGGCCTGCTCAACCGCACCACGCTCGGACTGTACTCGGCGATGTCGGCCACCGCCCTGGCCCGCACGGCGGCCGAGGGCACCGCCGCCGTGCTCGGCTGCGCCGCCGCAGTCGTCCTCAGCGACCCGGAGGGCCGTACGATCCAGCACGCGGCCCCCGCACCCGGGCAGCCCACCGACAGGGGCCCGGCGCCCGCGGTACCCGCGGAGATCTTCGAACGGCACGTGCTCGGAGCCGCCGTGGGAGCGGCCGTGGAGACGGTGGCGGACTCCTGGACCGCCCCGCACACCGGCGGACAGCCGCACAGCACCCGCGCGATCGCCCTGGCACGCACCAAGCCCGGCCGACCCCCGGCCGCGGTCGTCGTCCCCGCCGACGCGGTGCCCACCCCCGCCGACACCGACCTGCTGACCCAGCTCGCCCACGCCACCGCGCTGGCCCTGGAGGCGCTGCGCTCCTACGACGAGGAGCACGCGCTCGCCCTTAAACTCCAGCGCAGCTTCCTGCCCGAGGCCCTGCCCTCTCCCGAGGGCATCGACCTGGCCGTGCGCTACGACCCGGCGAGCAGGCACGCCGAGATCGGCGGCGACTTCTACGAAGCGGTCCGGACGCCCGACGGGCTGGTGCTGGCCGTCGGGGACGTGGCCGGGCACTCCCTGGAGGCCGCCATGGTGATGGGCCAGGTACGGCACGCACTGCGCGCCTACGCCCTGGACGGGCACGCACCCGACCAGATCCAGGTACGGCTGGAGAAGGTGCTCGCCATCAACGAGCCCGTCCGCGCCGCGACCCTGTGCATCATCCAGGTCGACCGGACGGCGGGTGTGCTCCGCGTCTCCAACGCCGGCCACATCCCGCCCGTCTTTCGCGACAGCGACGGCCGCACCTGGCTCCACCACGAACACGGCCCGCTCCTGGGCATGGACCTGCCCCACCCCCCGCCGGCCGAGGTGCCGCTCACCCCCGGCACCGAGTTCGTCCTCGTGACCGACGGCCTGATCGAGCGCCGGGGCGTCGACCTGGACAAGGCGCTGGTGTCGCTGCGCGAGGCGGTGGCCTGCGGCCCCGCGAGCCCGGAAGCGATGTGCGAGGCGCTGATGACGGCCTTCCCGCCGGACGGCAAGGACGACGTGGCCATCCTGGCGGCCCGGCTGCGGTAGGCGACGGCCGTACGAGGCTCTCGGGGGCCCGGACCGCGAGGTCCACCGCGTGGGTGGTCCGTGCGGTCCGGGCGGCTGACCCCTGGTGCGCGGCTCCGCAGGGCGGGGGAGTGGTGAGGCATGAGACCTCAGCACGGCGACGGCCCGGACGGTGCACACCTGCGCCCTGCGGGAGTGTCGGACACCCTCGTCCGCGCCCTGGGGGCGCTGTCTGAGGCGCTGGAGACGACCGAACGCGCCCGCGGCCACCTCTACGCCTTCCACCAGCTCACGGGAGGCGCGGACTTCACGCTGGACCGCGCGGTGGAACTGCTGCGGGAGGCCGGCCACCCCGGGTGGGCGGACCGGGTCCAGCGGGAGATCCTGGGCCGCAACGTGATCCCGGGACACTGGACGTTCCAGATCATCGAGGCCTACAACGCCACCTACTACCAGCCGTTCAAGGACACCGAGGCCGACGCACGCCGGGAACTGGCCGAGGGCAGGGACCACCTGTACGAGGCGGAACTGAAGGAGCGGCGCCGCACGCGCGGACACCCCGACCACAGCGCACGTCCGGACACCGTCGGTCCACCGGACGAGTAGGCGCGCCCCGGCGGCGGGCGCCGTCGCAGGAGCACACGGCCCGGCGGCCGAGGACGACAGCGACCGCTCAGCGGGCGCGACCGTGGCGGAGGAGCCGACGTGCCACGCTCACCCCCCTGCTTACGGGCGCGGCGACGGACCCGGTGGTGACGCCGCTCCGGGCAGGGCGCCCCCGCCCATGCGCCGGGACTCCCGCAGCCAGCCCGTGCCCGACCGTACCGCCCAGAAGAACACCGCGAAGGCGAACGCCGCCACCGTCAGTGAGTCCCACGGAGCCGGGAGCCGTCCGGAGCCGCCGAACGAGCCGAGCCAGGACAGGAGAGTGAGCACCGCGAGGAACACCACCAGCCACGCACCCGTGCGCAGCTCCGCGGCGAGCGGCCGCCCCGCCGTGGCGCCGCGGTGCATGGCGAGGAACACCAGCAGCCCGGCCAGCACCAGCGGCAGCGCCAGCCGCAGATCGTGCCAGCCCGACCAGTACACGAACTCGGCCGCCACCGTGAAGCTCACCGGAGCGATCCAGCGCAGTCCGGGCACCCAGCCCGCGGTGCCGCCGTGCGGGTCGGCCAGGAACACCGCGGCCGCCACCGCGGAGGCCGCGTAGGTCAGCGGATACATGTCGCCCATCACGCTCACGATGTGCTGCCAGCCGCCGAACGGCAGCAGGAACACCACGATCACCGCGAGGTTCAGCACCAGCGCCCGGCGCGGGATGCCCGAGCGCGGTTCCACCGCCATGAACCAGCGCGGCAGGGTGCCGTTCTTGGCGAGCGCGTAGGTGTGCCGGGCGTCCAGCGCGACGCCGACGTACGCCGAACCGCCCGGCGAGACGACGGCGTCCGCGTACAGCAGCACCGACAGCCAGTGCAGGTTGAGCAGCAGCGCCAGCTGGCCGAACGGCGAGTCGAAGTCCACGCCGTGCCAGCCGTGCCCGAGCGCCCCCTCCGGCACCGTGAACAGGAACGCGACCTGCAACGCCAGGTACATCGCGACGGCCAGGGCGATGCCGGTCAGCACCGCTGCGGGCACGGTGCGCCGTGGGTCGCGGGTCTCGCCGGAGAAGTCCAGCGGCGCCTGGAAGCCGTTCACCGAGTACACGATGCCGCCGCCGGCGAGGGTCGACAGACAGGCGGCGTAGCCGTACGGCGCGAATCCGCCGTGGTCCGTGAGGCGCCCGGAGTGCCAGCCGGACGCCAGCAGCGCCACCACCGTGACGACGGGCACCGCGATCTTGAAGACCGACAGCAGGTTGTTCAGCCGGGCGAACAACCGCACCGCGAACCAGTTCAGCACCGTCAGAACGATGCTCAGCGCCGCGGCCACACCGAGACCGGCGGCGGTCAGCGAACCCCCGCGGTAGATCCCGGGCAGGTAGTGTCCCGCGTACTGCATGATCGCGCTGATCTCCGCCGCGGTACCGCCCACCGAGAGCAGCACCGACCAGCCGATCAGCGTGCCCACGAGCCGTCCTGTGGCGTACAGCGGCCAGCGCACCGTGCCGCCGCCCTCCGGCCGGGAGGCGCCCAGCTCGATCATCACCAGCGCCACCAGGACGCACAGCAGTCCGGCACCCACCCACGACAGCAAGGACGCCGGGCCCGCGGTCTGCGCCGCGTACATCGCGGCGAACAGCCACCCGGAACCCACGATGTTGGAGAACGCGATCGCCGTCAGCCCCCAGAAGCCCAGATCCCGGCGCAGCCGCCGTTCCTGGTCCACCGCCGCCGGGACCGTGCTCCCCTCGGCCGACCGGTCCTGAGGCACACGACCGCCTCCTCGTCCTCCTCGCAGGTCTGCCGAGAGTAACGGCCGGAGACAGGACACCACGCGACACACGCGCGGGAGGAGCCACCCCGATCGGCAGCCTCGCCACCACCATCGGCACCCGCACTGCCGGATGCCGGTCACGCACCCACCGATCCCGACGTCCTCGGGCCCCGGCCGGGAAGACGCATCGGGCCCTTGAGCCACACCGGCACCTGATCCGGTGACGCGGACACCGCGTTCGCCCCCGGGAACTGCCGAGACCCGACGAAGTCTGCTACCTGGCAACGCTGTTCGCCGGGCGAGGGACCTACGCCGAGTTCCACGTCGCCGACCAGACGCTGGTCGAACGCACCGGGCTGCGAACCGCCGGGGAGCGGGCCTACCCCTTTCTTCCCGGACCGCGAACGGCACGGACTCAGCGGTGCCACCACGGCTCGCGCACGTACAGACTCTCCTCACCGGTGCAGCCGAGCCCGTTGGAGATCTCCCGAGCATCCAGGTTCCAGCCCACGACGCCGTTTCCTCTGCGGCCCAGCTCGATCAGACGGTTGGTCTCGGTCCGTACGCCGTCGGTGACCCGGCAGCGGACGATCGAGGTCCACGCCTGCCCGTCGAGCGCCGAGACGAAGAACAGCACCGGGAGCGCGACGGTGGTCAGGCCGAGCGCCACCCACTGCTCCAGGGCCGCCGCCCGGCGCATCCAGGACGACGGCCGGTAACCGCCCCCGTCACCGGTGGACCCGGACGCCGTCCGCCGTCCCGGACCCTGCCGGTGCGCTCGGCGCCTGCCGGTGCGGTACTCCACCACGACGCCCTTGCGTAGAGCGTAGGCGGCGAGCCCGGTGCCCAGACCCCACAGGGGACCGAAGAAACATGCCTCCGCCACTCCCATCGCGACCGGATTCACCACGGTCAGCGCGGCCCGCTGGACCCCGCGCAGGAAACCGCCGCCCACCGGGACCGCGCCGCGCCCGGCGAACAGGACGAACACGACCCGGGAGACGACGACGGCCAGCACACAGGCGAGGAGTGGATCGGTGAGCACCATGCCGATGAGGACGTCCGGCCAGTTCGCGGGTTCCATGCCGACGAACACGTCGCGCGCCGCCCCGCCGCCTCCGACCGTGTACGCGACCTTCACCACCGGAATCGCGAGGAGCAGCGCCAGCAGGACCGTGTGTCCGGGGCCGCCCTTGCGGTCGACCGACCTGGCCGCCCCGCCGTCGCCCCGGTCCGCGCTCGCGCCGCCGCTCGCCCCTGTCGGTTCCGCCGCCTCCGCCACGGCACCTACCCGTGACGCCGGACGGCGCCGGACCGCCCCGGAACCGGATCCGTGCGGGCGGCCCTGCCGACGCCCGCGACGGCGACCGGCCACTCGTCGGTGCCGAGGGGCAGCATGAAGATCATCAGCGGTTCCTGCTTCCGGCGCCCGCGAAGGTGGCGGCTTGAGCCGTCGTACCTGCTCAGCCTCCGGCGCGCTCCCCGCATCGGCCACTAGCACTGCTCCAGCCGGGGGGGGGCGGCACCTGCGGACAGGGCCCGGTATCCGGGGAGCGGCCCCGGCCCCGGTGCCCGCCCGCGGAGGCACTGCGGTACCGCGGGCGAAAGCGGGCCCCGACATGTGTCGTCGGGACCCGCTCGCGCTCGGACAGGTTCGCTGCCGGACGGTGCGTCCGAGGGCACCCCACGAGCAAGTCAGGGGTGCTGTGTGTCGGTCAGCGGGAGCGGCGCAGCCGACGGGCGACGAGGGCGCCGCCTCCCAGAGCGGCTGCCGCCACGAGGGCCAGGAGCGTCGTAGCGCTGTTGCCGGACACACGGCCGGTGGTGCCGGTCGCCGTGGCTCGGGTGGCCTTGCCGGGCGCGGTGGTGTCGGCGGACCTGTTCCGTGCGGCGGCGTCCGCCGCCGCGTCGCCGAACCCGCCGGCCATGCCCTTCTTGTCGTAGGACGAGCCGGGCAGCCTCGTGCCGTAGGCGCTGTGCACGTGGTGGTAGTAGGCGGCCAGCGATGTCCCGGAGGGGCCGACCACCGCACGGGCTTCGGTGTTGAGCGGCAGGATCTCGTCACCGCGCACGGTGTACCAGGCGTTGATCTGCGGCTCGCGGAAGACCGTGCCCCTGCCCTGCGCCTTGGCGGTGAAGTCGGACTCGTCGGTGCCGCTCGCGATGGTGACGATCTGCCAGCCCTTGGCCGTCAGGGCCGTCTGCACGGTGGCCGTCTGGCCGGTGGGGGAGACGAAGTCGGTGGCGACGAAGGACGGCCTGGCGACCGGTGCGCCGGACTCCCCGGCCACGAAGGCGGGGTTCAGCGAGCTGACGGTGACACTGCGGCCCACCGCGCGAGGGGCGCTCTGCCCCCTCCGGACGGTGTGCGCGGCGCCCCGCACGGGGGCATGGGCGAAGTAGTTGTCCAGGAGGGTGATGGTGCTGTCGGTGGTGGCGGCAGTCCGGGCCGCGGTGAGCTGCGCGGCGGTGTAGGCCCCCGGAACACGGTGGTCGGGAGAGCCGGCGGAAGCAGGCGTGACGGCGAGGCCGAGTGCGAGGACGGTCAGTGCGCCGGCACTCACGGCGCGCTTCGTGGAGGGACGGCGCGTCACGGCGGCCTCGATGGTCTCGGGGGTCTGGGAGGTCTGGGCGGGCTGGGCGGGCTGGGGGATCCGGGAGGCCATCAGGTCACGCTCCGATTCCGTAGAGCGTGTGGGTCCAGGTGAAGTCGCCGTTGTCCCGGTAGTAGCTGTAGGAGGACCAGTTGTAGCGGTAGTCGTCGGGCCACGGGTCGCCCCAGTAGACGAAGTTGGTGGAGGTGTCGTAGCCGTAGAGCACCTCCATGTGCCCACCGCCGGAGGACCAGGCGATGCGGGTCTGCACGGGGCGGTTGTAGTCGATCTCGCTCTGGAGCTTGGAGTAGCTGATGGTCCCGTTGATGTAGGTACCGGGGGCCATGCCGAGCCATCGGTAGGCGGTCTGGTCGTTGCCGAGGGTCGCCTGGTCGTTGGGACAGGTGCTGTTCTGGCTTCTCCCGAAGGCGGCGTTGCAGAAGCTGTTCTGCGAGACGGAGTGCCCCTGGTACGCGGCTATGGACGCGCCGGTGGCCGCCCAGCACCAGTTGTCCTTGCTCTGCACCTGTTCGGTGAAGTCCAGGACCTTCCTGGAACTGGCCGCGGTGTGACGGGAGTCGGCGGCAGAGGCGCCGGTGACCGACAGGGCGGTCGCCGACAGCACGGCGGCCAACAGGAGGGACGATGCGGTCAGGTCGCGCCGCCACCGGGACAGGCACGAGCGCTGTGAATGGGATGACATGAGGCCGGTTCTCCCTGAGGGGGACGGAGAGTGGGGAGTGCCCGGCCGTTCCTGCGGGGGAGCGCGTCCGGGCGTCTGCCGAAGAGCATCCGGTCCTGACGGTCCACGGTCAACGTTCGGATTCCGTCCAGGCGGCGGCGAAGTGAACACGGACGCCTGCGTTTGTGAACACCGTGGCCTACACTGCGTCCTCCCTGGCCCGCCGCCCCGGCTCCGGCTCGAAGGCGGCAGTGAAAATCCACACCGCGCACCGGCCGGGGACGAAGGCAGGAGGAAGCACGTGGCCCTCTCCGACGGCAGAACCACAGCCGACCGTGCTGCGAGCGAAGTCCACTTGCAGGAAGCACTGCGCACAGGACCGTTCTCCCTCGCCCTCCACACCGCGCTGGCCGCCCGCGGGCTGGCTCTGCACCGGGTCCGGCAGAGACTGTCCGAACGAGGCATCACCGTGAGCGTCACGACACTCAGCTACTGGCAACGAGGCATCCGCCACCCGGGCCGACGGCAGTCGCTGCGCGCGATCGCCGCCCTGGAGGACCTCCTCAACCTGCCTGGACAGGCGCTGAGTCAACTCCTGGAACCGCGCGACACCTTGGCACACCCGGCCGGCCGCCGATACAGCACGCTGGTCGGGTCGGGCATGGGAGACGTACTGGCCGAGCTGGAAGCCCCGCAGGACGGCGGACTGCACACCGTGATGCAGTCCGAGACGGTGGCCATCGATGCTCAACGACGCCTGGCCTCCCGCGAGTCGCAGCAAGTGCTGCGCGCCCACCGCGACGGCGTGGACCGCTATCTGGCCGTCCACATCGGTGAACACGGCTGCGCGACCGAACGCGTACAGATCACCGGCTTCGTGAACTGCCGGCCGGGCCGGATACGCAGAAACCAGAAGGCGGGCCTCGTGGCGGCCGAACTGCTCCTCGACACCCGGTTGAGAGTGGGCGACACCACCATGGTCCGCTATCACTTCCAGGACGGCACAGGCGAACCGTCCCAGGAATACTCACGCGCCTTCCTCTTCGCCGGCAGCCCCTACGCCCTGCACATCGGCTTCGACCGCACCGCACTTCCGGTACGGTGCCACAGCTTCACCCAGACCTCCGTCTCCGTACCGCCCGCTCTCACAGCCGAACTCACCCTCAACGCCCATGGCGTCGTGCACCTCTTCGAGCAGGAAGCCGCTCGCGGGCTCCTGGGCATCCGCTGGGACTGGGAGTGAGGAACATCGCCGACACGCAGACCGCGATCCGCACACCCACATGAGGCGGACACGCTCGTTTCACATCGGTCACACATCATTGCAACTCGTTCACAACCGCTTTCCCCGCGCCCAGAACACACATGTGACGGCTGGTAACGTGCGCGCCGTTCCACCTGCACAGAACCACACAGTAGACACTTGGACGCGTTCTATGACTGGTACGCCAGACGAAACCCCCACCCCTTCCTTCACCCCGTCCGGACACCACCGGCACCGTAAGGCGAGAGTGAGCCGTATAGGCACGCGCCGCTCCCTCGTCCTCGCGCTGGCCGTCCCCGTGGCCTCCGCCACGCTGGCCGGCACCTCGGCCTTCGCCGCAGACGGCAACACCGTCACCGCGGGCAGCCCGGCCCACGACGTCGAGACCGGCCGGACCGGCAGCACCCTCACCGCCGCCGACGCCCAGCTCGTGAAGAACCTCAACGAGCGTATCGCCGACACACGCCTCGGCTCGGACGTCAGCGGAGTCGTCCTGGACGGCGACTCCGACACCACCCTGTGGGACCACAACGGTTCCACCGCACTCATGCCGGCGTCCAACGCCAAGCTCGCCACCGCGACCACCGCCCTGACCCTGCTCGGCCCGGACCACAGGTTCACCACCAAGGTCGTCTACGGCGACGGCACCCTCACCCTCGTCGGCGGCGGCGACCGCACCCTCACCAGCGCGGACCTGGCCGACATGACGAAGGCCGCGGTCGCCGGCCTGAAGGCGGCCGGCCGGACCGACGTCAAGGTCAGGATCGACGACAGCCTGTTCGCCGCGCCGAGCCTGGCGGACGGCTGGAACGAGGGCTACTACCCGACCGAGGTCACGCCGGTCCGTTCGCTCGTCGTCGACGGCGCCGCCGTACAGGACACCTCCCTCGACGCCGGCAAGGTGTTCGCCGGGCAACTCACCGCGGCAGGCATCACCGTCGACGGCGAGGTCGGCCGCGCGCAGGCGAGCCGGTCCGCCGTACCGGTGGCGCAGCACACCTCCGGGCCGCTGTCGGACATCGTCAAGAAGATGCTCAAGACCAGCGACAACAACATCGCCGAGACCCTGCTGCGGATGACCGCCGTGACCCTGGGGAAGCCGGCCACCTTCGAGGGCGGCGTGGACCTGGTCCGCCAGGTCCTGACTTCGTACGGGGTGTCGCTGGACAACTTCGTGATGCACGACGGCAGCGGTCTGTCCCGCGCCGACCGCATCCCCGCCGCGACCCTCGCCCAGCTCCTCGAAGCGATCACGCGGGCCCCGGCCCTCGCCTCCATCGTGGACGGTCTGCCGGTCGCCGGCGAGGCCGGCTCCAGCCTCGGCCCGGAGTGGGGGCGCTTCGACGACGCGCACTCCAAGTGCGCCGTGGGCAAGGTGCACGCCAAGACCGGCACACTCACGGGTGCCGTCGCGCTCAGCGGCGTGACGAAGACCGCGGACGGCGAATGGCGCGTCTTCTCGTTCATCGAGAACAACTCCACAGCCGACCCGGCAGGCATCAAGGACGCCATGGACGGCCTTGCCGCGACGGTGAACGGCTGCTGGGCCTGACCGGTCCGCCACGCCGCTCCACAGAAGACGCCGGGGCGTACGGACCATTCCGTACGCCCCGGCGTCTCCCCGCACCCCCACCTGCTCGGGCCTTTCGACAGCCTCCGACACGCCCGACTATGAGGAGTTTCGGTGAAAGGTGATCATATCTGCCATGCCCTGGTCCCGCCGAGTCCGCCAGGCAAAAGCAGAACGGCTCACTGGAAGGCGGTGCCGGTGGCGTCCTGGGTGACGGACTCGATGCTGTACTCGCCGCTGGCAGCGTACGGAGGAAGGGGTATGTGCCCACCGACACTGACCACCGCTGCCCGCTGCGCAACGGACCGAGGGCGGCGCCCCGTTGGGGCGCCGCCTACTTGCGGCTGCGGTCCGGTGGTCAGCAGGCCCACTTGTTGGACTTGATGTAGTGGGCCTTGCTGTCGGACTCCTTGTGCCCCTTCGTGACGATCCCGCTGGAGCCGCCGTAGTTCTTCGCCGAGTACCACTTGAAGTTGCAGGAAGCGCCATGGTTGTACCACGACTTGAAGGACTGGAAGACCGAGTACTTGGTCAGGTCCGGGTTCGTCCCTGCGACCTTCTGCATGTGGCCGGTGTAGTTCGACCCGGACCAGACGCAGAAGTAGGCCGACGGACAGGCCGACGCCGCCTGCGGAGCCACCTCCGCACTGGCAGCACCCGCGCTTCCGGCCAGCAGACCACCGGTCAGGAGGACACCGCCGGCCACGGTCGCGAGCTTCCTGGTCATGTGCATGCTATTTCCCTTTCCCTCTCTGGGGCGTGAGCGGGCCAACCGCACCGGGTCGGCTTGCCAACGAGACTGCCGGGCGAGGAGCAAGGGCTCCCACAGGCGCCGCGAAAATGACGTACCTCTGGGACGTCCCACTGGCTGACCTGCGGAGACACTGCCCGGCGTGACGGGACGGTGGGACGGCCGGGGAGAAGCGACCGGCCGTCGCGACCTCACTCCGAACGAGAGGCGGCGGAGCCGCTCCGCGCGGTTGGTCTCCGACGGCACGGGCCATCACGGGGACTGGGCCGACTCCACTTGACAGAGGTGAGATCGAGGAAAATACTAACGGCGTTAGATAATCTAACGCCGTTAGGGGTTCAGATGGGCAAGCGGGAAGAGGTTCGTCGGCGGACGTTCGCCGAGATCTTGGACACCGCCGGCCGAATGGCCGAGGCCGAGGGCTGGCGGGCCGTGACGATCCGGCGGATTGCCACCGAGATCGGCTACAGCGCGCCGGTGATCTACCAGCACTTCCCGAGCAAAGAGGCCGTGCTGCGAACGCTGCTGGAACGGGCCAACGCCGACCTGCTGGAGCGGATGCGGTCCGCGGTGACTGAGGGGCCGACAACGCGGGGCCCGTATCTGGCGGCAGCTGCATACCTGGAGTTCGCTCGCTCGCAGCCTGGTCCGTATCAGCTCGTGTCGGGCGGGACCGGCACAGACATCGACGCTTCCACCCGCCGCGCGGCCGCAGCCGAAGTGCTCGCCTTCACCCGGCGCGTCGTCCGTGCGTGGGCGGCCGAGTCCGGAGCCGAGCCGGTCGACCTCGACGACGCCTGCGATCTGCTGTGGGGCACGCTGCACGGTCTCGCCGGCATCGGGTCGATCGAGGACGTCGGATTCGACCGCGCCCTGCACCTGGCCGAACAGGCGGTGTCTGCGCTGCTCGGCTACTGGTCCGCCCCACCCGCACACCCCCATGGACACCGTCCGTTCGCCGATCGTCCGAAAGCCAGGGGAGAGAAATGATCTACCACCACAACCGTTTCGCCTTCAAGGAATCCGTCACCGCCGAGCAGCGCGAGGAGGCCCTTGCAAGCCTGCGCAATCAGGGCGAGTCGATCGACGCGGTCGTGCGATACGTCGTCGGCAGAGATGTCGGCGGCGCGTTCGAGTACGGTGCCGTCTTCGTCCTCGAAGACCTCGACGGGTACTGGGAGTACCTGATGGCCCCCTCGCACGCCCACACCGACCGGATCGGCCTGCCCCTGCTCGAAACCTTCGTCTCCTACGACACCACCGACAGCGACGACCCCGACATAGCCCGGAAGATCGCCGAGCTTCACGAGCGCCGCTACGCGGGCGACCCGATCCTCACGAAACTGGTGGCCGACCTGCCCTCCTACAGCGGCAGCAGCGCACCGTCCCTTACCCGACAGCAGACTGTTGAACGCTGAGCGATCGGCGGCCGTCCGGGATGAGTCCTGGGGGCGGGCAGTGGGCATGCCCGCCCCCAGGACTCATCGATCCAGTCCGGCACCGGCACACCGCCACCGGCACCCGCCGTTTCGCGGGCGTGATCTGGATCCGGAGTGCTTCTAACCGGCAGGCGTGCCGATCTTGTCGTGCTCGAGCGAGGCGCGGAGTTGTCGGAGTGCTTGTGCTGCGGCCTGCAATTGGCCGGGGTCGAGGGCTGCTTGGATGAGTGAGCTGATGGTCGTGGACGTGGTCTCGGCGTCGTTGGCGAGCCCGATGCCGGCGTCGGTGAGCTCGAGCAGAGAGGAGCGGCGGTCGGCGGGGTTGGGGACGCGTCTGAGCCAGCCGCGTGCTTCGAGGCGGTCCATTCCCTTGCTGGTCGCTCCGATGCCGATGGCGAAGAAGGCGGCGAGGTCGCCGACGCGTGCGCCCGGGTGGTCGCGCAGGTAGCGGAGGAACTCGAACTGCGAGGCCGTGATCCCGTGGCGGCTGCGCAGTTGGTCGTTGAGTGCGTTGTACAGGCGTGTCTCGCACCGCACCAGGTCGCTGAAGAACGTCATGGTCTCCGCCCCGCCCCTTGTAGATGCCGCAGCATATATATTACCTTCCACGGCATACAGTTTAGGGGTGCACGTCTGAAGGGGCACAACCATGAGCAAGGCACAGCGTGTGATGCTCGACGCCATGCTGCGGCAGGGCCCGCAGGGTTTCCGGCCGTTGCCCGTCGAGCAGATGCGCACCAACTTCGCGGCACTGATGGCGCTGTTCCGGGTCCCGGAGGCACGCACGTCCGACACCGCGCTCGGCGAGCGGCCCGCGGTCCTGGTCGAACCGGAGGGCGAGATGCGTCCGGGCACCATCCTTTACTTCCACGGCGGATCGTTCTCCCTGGGAACACCGCAGACGGCGATGGGACTGACCGCCGGGCTGGTCACCCGTACCGGGTTTCGTGCGCTGTCGCTCGACTACCGGCTCGCGCCGGAACACCCGTTCCCCGCCGCAATCGAGGACTGCCTGGCCGCGTACCAGGCACTGCTCGACAACGGGACCGACCCGGAATCAGTGGCGTTCGCCGGTGACTCGGCCGGCGGCGGCCTGACCGTGACGACCACGCTCGCCGCCAGGAAGGCCGGACTGCCCATGCCCGGCGCCATCGTCGCGTTCTCCCCCGGCCTCGACCACACCCGCACGGGCACCAGCATGAACACCAAAGCCGGAATCGACCCCTTCTTCACCCGCGAGGGCATGACCCACACCGGCGACTGGTATCTCGACGGGCAGGACCCGAACCAGGAACTGCTCGCACCGGCCGTCCTTGCCGACCTCACCGGCTTCCCGCCACTGCTGCTACAGGTCGGCACGAACGAACTCCTCCTCGACGACTCGGTGCGCCTCGCCGAGCGAGCCCGGGACGCCGAGGTCGACGTCATCCTGGACATCACGGCCGGGGTACCGCACGTTTTCCAGTCCTTCATCGGCCAACTCGACGAAGCCGGCCACGCACTCGACCGCGCCGCCCTGTTCCTCACCCAGCACCTCAGGGCTTGAACTCGTGGCTTACGACCGAGGTACTTTCCGCGCTCCGTAGTCACACATGGCGTGTCGGTATATGACTGTCGGGGTATGAAAGAACGGAGCGTGCGAACGGCATCAAAGGAGTTCGGTATCAACGGAGTTGATACCGAACAGCCCGTCTTGGTAGCTGTGTACTGAAGGTCTGTCGGACTCCGGTACAGAGCCTGGTCGGCACCGGAGCGACATAAGGTCTCAGGAAAGCGGCCAGGGACTCTTCTCGCACAAGTGCGGGGGATTCTCGCCGAAAGGCTTGCCCAACCTTGGTAGGACCGCGCTACGGTGCTCCTCTTATTCAAGAGCTGGCCGGGTTGCGAGTCCGGTAGGCCAAGCCGGTTAATTCCACTAAGTTTTCGGAGAATTGACAGGGTATCAGGGCTACGGAAACTCGAAGGCAGGGGGCCTTCCACTAGCCAGCCTGAGGAATTCGCGGAGCGAATTTCTACAGCCCGGATTGCGGAGCAATCCGGGC